>DATMBG010000029.1 GCA_035559535.1 Candidatus Limnocylindrales bacterium | reverse complement strand
TAGGGGCGGGAGGCCTCCCGCCCCTACACAGGAGAGGAGGACAAGGGGTGAGGGGAGAGGGGCCGGGGGTGAGGGAAGAGAGTTACAAGGATACTTCCGGGAGGCCCTTGTATGGGAAGATAGGAACGAGGCCGTTTCTCTCACCTCAGAGGGTGGTTTCATCGCGGCCACACCTGGTAATGATCGCTTTTTATTACCAGAACAAAGTATAAGACCCTATCAACCCTGATTGTATAGCATACCGAACCAGATCTGCCGTATTGTGAAGGTTAAGTTTTTGCATGATTCTCGTTCGGTGGGTCTCAACGGTCTTAACGCTGATAAAGAGCTTGGTAGCTATCTGCTTATTTGAGCAGCCCCAGGCAATCCATTTTAGAACCTCTCGTTCTCGTTGGGTCAGCGTCATATTTGGGGCTTGTTGGATTTTTAAAATGTTTTCGGCTAAAGAAGGACTGATAAACCTTCCCCCGGAAGTAACGGCTTTTAGAGCATAGATCAGATCCTCCAAGGTATTATCTTTAAGGAGATAACCGGAAGCACAGGTGTCTAAAGCCTGGGAGAGGAGAATAGGGTCTTTGTGCATGGTGAGAAGGATGATTTTAGTGTTTAAATTCCCTCGATGGACTTCCCTGGCAATCTCAATTCCATTGGGATTCGGCATCGAGATGTCCAGGATGGCTACGTCAGGTTGCATATGGGTTATCAAATTTAAGGCTTCTGAGCCATTTCGGGCCTCTCCGATTACCGTCACACTCTTGGTAGAATGAAGTAGTTCTACCAACCCTTGCCGGAAAAGGGTATGATCATCGGCAACAATAACACGAATCATAGAAGGTACCCCCTGAACACGTACGAGTTTAGGTAAAGGGTATTTCAAGGTAAAGCATCGTCCCTTTCCCCTTTGAACTCATTACCTTAAAAATCCCCCCTAAAAGTTCGGTTCGCTCCTGGATCGTAGAAAGCCCGAGTCCTTGATGGGTTCCCGGTAAACGGGTCACCTCAAAACCTTTCCCATCATCTGTAATCTTTAAAGATAAAATCTTCCCCCGGACTTGAAGGGTGGTTTCTACCAAACTGGCCTTTGCATGTTTAAGGATATTACTAAGGGCTTCTTGATAAATCCGATACAAATTGTCTTTCACCATAAGAGAAGTTTCTATAGGACCCTCGGCGTAGATCTTTACCTGTATACCTGACTTTGCCTGAAATTTTTTTCCATACCATTCCAGGGCACTGATCAGATCTATGTGTTCTAAAATGGAAGGTCTCAGGTCCATAGCTACCTGCCGTATTTCTTCAATGGAATTAGAAATCTCCAGAATAAGCTCTTGCAGGGACTCTCGCCCGATGGGAATCCCCTTCTTCACCTTCTCTTCCATCATTTGAAGATTTAATTTAATAGCCAGCATGGATTGTCCTATACCATCATGAAGCTCCCTGGAAAGCCTCCTTCTCTCCTCTTCCTGAGCCTTTAAGACTTTTGCCGAAACCTGCTTCAGGCGACTATGACCATGAATCAACCCGGCCATAAGCGCATAGAGGAAGCAAATCACCATGAAGATCGTTACAGAAATCGTGGGATGGGGGAGCGAATATCTTTCTACCGAGTCTGGTTTTAAAAACCCTGTTACCCCTGTTACGACTCCTAAAAGAAACCCTACAACCCCTAAAAGAATTGGCCTGGATTGATAGATTTTTTTTAAGTAAATTCTACACACTGGATAAGTAGGTAAAAATAACAATCAAAAAGTGACAATTTTCCTTCTAACCATGGACAATTTCTGTCAAACCAGTTTAACGGTTTATTTTAGTGAGGTTCAGGATATTTGGTTTAAAGTCCCTATCAGATCTGTAAAAATCTGGCTTTCAGAAGAATATATTTTAAATATGTCTAAAATTTAGACGAAATAGCTCTCTCAACAATTAAAAATTTGATCTTAAGTTTTGTTAACCCAACAACACCAACCCCCCCTGGGGTTTATGACGACAAAAGGTGATGTTTAAAAAAGGTAAAGGGAGTATAAGTTTTTTTATTCAGCAAAACTGTTGCCAGAAAGGAAGGGTTAAAAGCTCGTAAAAGAAAGGAGAAATAGGTTGAAAGATTAATCCAGAGTGTCCATGAGTTTTTCATGGAGGATGAGTTGCCGACCTGACGTAGAAATTTGACCTCTTTTTTTCATGTCACTCAAAACTCGAGACACCGCCTCCCGAGAACTTCCCAAATTGGCTGCTATTTCCCGATGAGTTGGCATATTGGGGATGAGGATTCCATATTTGGTCACGATCCCCTGGGAGCTTGCAAGTTGCATAAGTAGCTGAGCAACACGTCCATACACCTGGAGAAAGGCCAGATCTCCTATCTTTTTATCTGCATTTCGTAACCTTCTACAAAGTTCCCTGGCGACTTTCAAAAGTATCCCGGGGTGTTTTTTCATCTGAGCGGTAAAATCTTTTCGTTGGATGCTAATGGTTTCGGTATCTTCCAGGGTAACCACATTGGCAGATCGGGGTTCTTCATCCAAAAGGGACATTTCTCCAAAAAACTCTCCCTGTTTTAAAACTGAAAGAATGATTTCCTGCCCCTCTTCTCCCCACAGGGCGATTTTGACCCTTCCGGTCAGGATGACATAGAGTCTATTACCCGGTTCATCTTCACTAAGAATAAGGGTGTCCGGAGGATAGTGTACAATCCGCGAAACCTGGTAGATCAGATCAATCTCCTCATCTTCCAGATCCGTAAAAAGAGGAACTTGTTTTAAAAACTCTTTTATCTTTAGGGTTTTTTCCGGTTGTTCCTTCATAAGCAAATCTGAGGGTCACCCTATCAAACTTCCTGTTGAGTGTCAAGAACGAAAGAATATCTTATTAAATTTCTTGACTTTCATCAACTTGTTCGATTTACTTAGGGTATTCCATGACGCAACAGAGGCCCTCACCATTAAAACTTTACCTGAGTTTGTTTTTGGGAATTGTCAGCGTTTCCTTTGCAGCCATATTAATTCGACTTGTTCAAATTCCTCCTTCACAAGTTCCTCCTTTAATTATTGCGGGATATCGAATGGGGTTGGCCGCTATCATTTTACTACCTGTTACCCTTATAACCCGTTTTAAGGAGTTAAACCGGTTATCCTTCGAGCAAGTTCTTCTCTCTCTATTATCCGGATTTTTCTTAGGGTTACATTTTGCCCTCTGGATTACCTCCCTACAATATACTTCCATCACCAGATCCGTGGTATTGGTTACAACCAGTCCTATTTTTGTTGGGATAATTTCCCATTTTATTTTGAAAGAGCGGGTTTCTCGGCGGTTAGTTGTGGGCATCGTTATGACCCTGGGAGGTGGAATCTTGATAAGTACAGGGGGATACTCTACAGGAAAAGGCGGGTTATGGGGTGATTTCCTGGCCCTGGCCGGTGCAGGAATGATGGCCTTCTATCTCCTGCTTGGAAGGAAACTGAGGCAGCAACTCTCCTTGTTAACTTATATTTTTCTTGTCTACACAACTTCTGCACTCCTCTTAATTTTTCTAAGCGTATGGCTTAACCTTCCTTTACGGGGATATTCTTTGAAAACCTATTTTCTATTCCTGCTTCTGGCCCTTATTCCGACCATTATCGGTCATTCTTCCTTTAACTGGTCCTTAAAATATCTCCCGGCCCCTGTGGTTTCGGTAAGTATTCTGGGAGAGCCTGTCGGTGCTTCCCTATTAGCCTATCTTTTATTAAAAGAGGTTCCAACTTGGATAGAAGTTTTAGGCGGAAGCTGTATCCTGATGGGAATTTACATTTCTCTGGGTAAGAGATAACCCCTATAGCTCGAAAGGCCGGCTCTCCAGATCCTGGGCGACCGGCCTTTCGAGCTATGTCCGACTTAAATCCTTTAATAGCGAAATACGGCAGCCAGGGGTCCATGATGGTGGTCATCGGGGATCTCTTCCCGGGAGACGGCATATACCCTTCCTCCGTGCAGGAAGGTTTGAACGGCTGCTAAATCCAATAGATCTTCATCGCCGGGTTCCGGATTAGAGTGTAACTGAACGGTATGGGTATTCGGATCAAAGGTACCCCATTGCTGGACATTTGTGGCAACAAACAGAAAGTCGACTCGACCGTAATAAGCGGCCGGGAGAATCACATGAATATCATGGGAAGCGCGTGGGGTACCTGCAAATTGTCGGTACTGGGCGGCTGCTGCGTTGAAAGCCTTCTGAAAATAGGGTTGGACGAGGGTCCAGGCCCGTTCATGGAGTTCTTCTGCATGTAATCCTTCTGGATTCCCGGTTATACCTTCCTCCATCAAATGGGGATAGGTACTTACTTCCCTATAAATGGGTAGAAGATACTCAACCCCGGCTAAAACCAGTGGTGCTCGTTCTTCCCGAAGCAGATCATGGAGCCCTGCGTCGATCTGGAGAAAATAACGGCGGATTTCATCCCGGGGCTCCCGCTTATCATCATCCCCGCCAACTCCATGGCCTGAAAGCGGAGTTATCTTACCACTGGACCTGCCCTGGGAACCTGGATAAAAGTGGGTTAACTTGCTGTAATCATCATATTGGAGGGCCTCGGCAAGGCTCTTGGGTACTCCCTCTAAATCGACTTCTGTAACACTATAGCGAGAACCCTTAAGTAATCGAACATCTTTTTGGCTGAGGGCAAGGACATAGAATTGTCCATCTCCGTTAAATAACGAAAGGAGCGGTTTAACGTGAAAGCGATCTGCAACGACTACCAATTCCTCAAATCGAGTTGGGAGAGGGTAATAACGAAAAAGCTCCGAGGAGCAGAATACCGCCAGGCCATCCCGTTGATGTTGCCAAAAATAGCTATCCTTCAATAATCCCTGGGCCGGGCCCAACAGCTCCTTTGTTTCGGATTCTCGCCAACCCCTCGCATTAAGAAGTTCCTCGGCCTTCCGAAGCATATTCTTAAATCGAATGGTATTCTGCTGGACCTCCGTCCGATAAGCAGGCATAAAAATTGAGATACAAGGTCCCTCATGCTTCTGCATTAGGATTTCTAGTTCATCTTGGGGTAAGATAGGTGTTTTGGATAATGCTTCCATAAACTTCACTCCCTTCTAGTTTTTAAGGTACCAAAGGTCTGTCCTAAAAATATCGGGTAAAGCCGACCACCCCCTCCCCCTACTTCCGGCCAGGGACCGGATCCGGTCTACCTGAGGCCCTAAATGATTTTTTGTGGTTTTGGGGAGGGCTCATACTGAGTTTCGTAGTAGGTAATCAGTCTTGTGCTACGGTTAAAGCCCAGGTAGGCCCAGGCCCATTGGAAGAGTACAAGAAGACGATTATCGAAACCGATAAGAAAGTAAATATGGACAATGAGCCAGGCCAACCAGGCAAACAATCCCGAGAATTGAAACCGACCCAGATCGGCAACGGCAGCCGCACGGCCAATGGTTGCAAGCTTACCTCTATCTTTATAAATGAAGGGTTTCCGAGGGAGTCCTTTAAGATCTGCTTGAATATTTTTAGCCGCATGGCGCCCCATCTGGATAGCTGCAGGGGCAACACCTGGAACCTTTTTACCTTCGGCATCGGTAACGGCCGCAAGATCCCCAATGACGAACACTTCCGGATGATTTTCAATAGACAGATCAACTTTTACCTCCACCCGTCCGTTTCTGTCTAAGGGAACACCCAGAGTCGCACCAAGTGGCGAAGCTGCCACCCCGGCCGCCCAGAATATATTCTCCGTTTCAATTCGCTCTTGACCGATAAGGACGGCACCCGGTTCGATACCCGTAACCCTGGTATTAACCCGGACTTCAACCCCCAACTTTTCCAACTGCTTCTTGGCACTCTCAGACAGGTTTTCTGGATATGCAGGGAGTACCCGAGGTAAACCTTCCAGGAGTATCACACGAATACTGTCGGCATCGAGATGTTTAAAATCCTTTACCAACATGCGTCGGGCTACCTCTGACATAGTACCGGCAAGTTCAACACCCGTTGGGCCCCCTCCAATGATGACGAAGGTGAGAAGCGCTCGCCGTCGCTTTGGGTCTGACTCCCATTCTGCTTTTTCAAAGGCCAATAAGAAGCGACGCCGAATTTCAATGGCATCCTCAAGGGTCTTTAATCCCGGCGCTATCTCAGCCCATTCGTTGTGACCAAAATAAGAATGGGTAGCACCGGTGGCTACAATAAGATAATCGTAAGGAATCTCCTCATGATTGGAGAGCTTTACCCGACGTGCAGCCACATCTATCCCGATGACTTCTGCCAGCCGTACACAGGTATTATGCTGACGACGCAGAATATGGCGAATCGGTTCGGCAATCTCACCCGGAGAAAGAGCAGCCGTCGCTACCTCGTATAGTAAAGGCTGAAAAAGATGGTGGTTGTGACGGTCAATTACGGTCACTCGTACGGGTGCACGACGTAACTCTCGAGCAGCATAAAGCCCACCAAATCCGCCACCAATAATAACAACATGGGGTAAAGAATTACTCATAAGAGATCCTCAGAGTAAAAAATCTCACATTACCGTAAAATTTACCCGAAAGCCTGCAACCTTTATCTATCTGGATTGCTTTTACGGTATTGTAAATTTAATATTCGGGTTTATTTACCCCTTGAATTCGAAAAATGTAATTCTTAAAGAAGACTGCTTAAACATAAAGTACATTGATAAAATCATATATCAACTCTTTATTTCAATTTTACCCTAAAAGGTCATACCACACCACTTCATTATGAAAATACTGCATAATTGCCAGGAGGCTATCCTTGGGGTATTATATTATACCAGGTCGGTATTGAAATGTGGTATAAAGCAGGGACCGCCTGGGGTATTATTTTAAAAGGATCAGATGAGGGATTTTTCAGTTTATTTAAAAACCCTTCAGAGCACGTTATCGTTAAATATCCATACAGAAGGAGCCGTCCAGCACACTGATTTTGTGGAAAGTTCCCTCGTTTATGGAGGACCGAGACCGCGGGAAATCATTTTGGAGAGTCTGGAACCTATTCTGGAGCAGGGAGATGATCGGCTGGGGTTAGGGGCCGACCATGCAACTTTTTCCATTGCCAGGGTTTTGATCCAGGATCGAGAAAAGATCCAGGGTCAGGTGGTTTGCGAGGTAGGATGTGGAACCGGTTTTTTATCCATCTTATGTTATCGATTAGGGGCCAGAAGAGTTCTGGCTACGGATATAGATGAAAAGTGCTTAAAATATGCCCGGGAGAATGTAAAGTTAAACCGGGCAGACGTTCTGTTTTTCCAGGGAGATCTTTTACAAAGCATTCCAAAAACGGAGTCCATTGATGTAATCTTGAGTAATTTACCCCAAAAACCGGTTTCCAACCCGGGTACTTTTTCTATAGCCTACCAGGGAGGTTTTGATGGGGCAGAGCTTTTGCGAAAGTTGATTTTTCAAGCCTCCGAAAGGTTGAATCCAGGAAATCGCCTGTATTTGTTTTATCACTCCCTTGCGAATCCCCAGGTGCTCCAAGACTTGAGTCAACATTTTGAGGTGTTTCTCAGGGCCTGGAAACGTAGAATTTTTACCTACCACGAGTTGGAAAAAATTTTTCCCCACATCTCTCAATTGAAAAAGGAGGGAAAATCTTTTTTCGATATCTATGAGGAAAGAACCCGGCGGTACTTTTTTTATGGAATGGTATGGGAGGGAGTGAGAAGATAAGGGGCAGCTTACCGTCTCTTTATTAACTATCCCTGGACGTTTACTGCCCTTTATGTCTATGGGACTACTACAATCCGTCCGGCTTCATGGATAACCTCTCCGATAATTCGGGCAGCGGTAATTCCACGCTCCCAGAGCTTTTTCAGAAGCGCATCGGCCTGGTCTGGAGAGATGGAAATCAGAAGACCTCCGGAGGTCTGGGGATCAAACAGAACGTGAACCACTTCCTTTGAGATGGATTCATCGATGGTATAGTTACCTTGAACATATTCCCGATTGGTTCTATCCCCACGGGTTAGTATGCCTTTTTTAGCAAGGGGAAGGGCTTCTTCGAAGATAGGAACCTGGGAAGCCCGAATTTTCAGGCCCAGGCCGCTCCCTTTAGCCATCTCCCAACCGTGGCCTATAAGACCGAAACCGGTGATATCGGTACAGGCATGAACGGTGAAGTTTTGCATCTCTTCTGCAGCGATTTTATTAAGTTGGGTCATACTGCGGCAGATTTCCTCTTCGGCCTGTAAAGAAGCCTTCCGTTTCTTAATTGCAGTGGAAATAATCCCGGTTCCTAGAGGCTTTGTCAAAATAAGCTTATCTCCTAATTTTGCCGTAGAGTTGCGTAGAACCTTTTCAGGGTGCACAATCCCGGTCACCGACATCCCATATTTCAGTTGATCATCGTCGACCGTATGACCTCCCACAAGCACTGCACCGGCCTCCATGGCTTTATCCTGACCACCTTCTAAAATCAGGTCTAAGGCTTTAGAATCCAGTTTATAAACCGGGAAGCATAAAATATTCATGACCGTCAGGGGCCTTCCACCCATGGCATAGATATCGCTGATGGAATTGGCTGCGGCAATCTGGCCAAAAAGATAGGGGTCGTCTACGATGGGCGTAATAAAATCCACCGTCTGAACCAAAGCCAGATCTGAGGTCAATTTATAGACCCCTGCATCATCGGCTGTTTCAATACCCACCAGAAGATTTTCATCGGCCGGTCTGCTTAGTCCTGCCAGTGCGTGGCCCAACACCGTTGGGCTTAATTTCGCAGCTCAACCCCCGCACTCAACGGTTTTTGTCAATTCCCATCGGTCTTTCTTGCTCATAATTCCTTTAAGGTATCCCCTAGCCGGTTAACCCCTCTACCTTTTGAATCCTTTAAGGGGACATCCTGAAGGTAAAAATCCTAGATTTAAGATCTTCCTGTATTTAACCTAATAGTAAAACCCTCTATAAGGCAAATAGAAAATTTCTATTTAGCCAGAACCTTTGATATAAGATTTTTCTATGATCCAGGAGGGTTTAAGGATTCTCTGGTTTATTCAACGAAAAAACCAAAAAGAACTTGATTTACTTCGGGTAGGTTCAGGTAAATGATCCAAGGGCTCTCCCTTCAGGATTTTCTCTGGAAATAGGCTCACCATATTCCAGGCTGCTTCCTGGCCGATTATTTTACCCACTATTTTAACTGCTTCGGTCAGTCCAGGAGGTCTTAAATCGGGGGAATGGGTATCGGAGGCAATTATATGGGTCAGGTTCTGTTCAATCAGGCGGATGGCACATTTTTTCGCCTTCGATCCAAACCTGCCGGTAAGACTGGAAGCCGTTATCTGAGATAAAGCGCCTAGAGAAATAAAATCGTACAATGTGTTGGGATCTTCTTGAACTTCGGCAATTCTTTCAGGATGGACAATAATAGGAGTTATCCGATTAAGCAGAAGATCAAAGATTACTTCTTTTGTTTGGGGAGGGATTCTTTGAAAAGGTAGTTCCAGAAGAATATATCGACCTGTATGGTTAAGCGTTAACACTTCCCGGTGGATGATTTTTTGCGCCAGATTCGGGGTGATATGAATCTCCGCACCGGGTAAAATTTCTAAATTTATTTTGGCCTTCTTTAAAAAACTGGTCAATTCGGCAAATCTCAGAAGGATGGTTTCAGGACCGAAGGAGAATTGACCATCCAGCATATGAGGAGTTGCCACCATGGTCTTAACCCCATCCCGCTCCGCCATTCGACACAGTTGGAGGGCCTGTTCTATGTTTTTAGCTCCATCATCTAAATTAGGTAAAATGTGGGAATGAATATCGATCATTCTGAAGTAGAATGTGAAAGGGAATATCGACTATCCAAAGTTGGTTTTGCACCAAAAACCTGAGCGGTAAAGACATAAATTTCCGTTTCAGGATCCTTCCAGGCATCTCCTGGCAACCAGGCTTTTTTACAAGCATGTTCTAAGAAAGTCAGAGTATCCCATCCCTGTTCCACGGCGACTTGTGGAAGAAGTAATCCACTAAAAGGACTTTTTTTGACGAGAATCCCATGTTGGCCTATTCGAATGCAGGTCGGATCTGAAATTTTTTCAAACGGAGATAACACGGAAATTTCTATATGAATATCCTTTAGTTCCTCTTCAGTCAGCGGAGGAAATCTGGGATCCCTTGTAGCGGCGGCAATAACTATTTCCTGAGCCGATTGCCATAAACTACGCTTTCCATCGATATCACCTATACATCCACGCAAGAGATCCCCTTTTTTAAGAGTCACAAAAACCCCTTTTTTCATCTGTAATTCTGGCTCTGTAACCACGATCTCCGGCACTTTTTTATGAATGAGATAAATCGATAGAGTTTCCCAGGCAATATGCAGGAGTTTTTGTTGTAAGTCAAAACTTAATAACTCTTCTTCTTTCATAGATCCCTCCGATCTTCTAAAGGCTTACTGATACCAGCTAAGGGTATATTATAGGCTAACGCCTCTATCAGGTCAAGTGAAATCCTTGTCCCTGAATTATGATGTCAACTATGCATTCTTTATTTTTAAGGGTCTAAACTTTCATAAAAACCGTTGCCAAGCGAAAAATTTATTTGACAGATTCTCAAGATGTAAGTAGGATACTCTCAAATATTAGGCCTGAATGCCTTAGGTTTTTACCTTCTCAACAAAGAGTACCTTAACAAAGATACGGATGGTAAAAGCTAACAGGGAGATCTAAACGATCTGTATAACATCCAGATAAACCTCCCATCCAGTTAAGGGATCAGTAAAAGATGAAATCTTTTGGAAAACTTTTAAAAGAAGAACGAGAATTGAGAGGGATTACGCTGGAGGAGGTTGCCGATTATACAAAGGTGAATTTACGTTATTTGAAAGCTATTGAAGAGGATGATCTAAAATCTCTTCCGGCTGCAACTTTTGTCCGAGGTTTTCTGAAATCCTACGCAAAGTTTATCGGTTTGAATCCCGAGGAGACGGTGTTTAACTTTGATCAATTTGTAAACTCCTTATCCAAAGATCCACAGCCTCCTTTCCTTCAGACCTCTCCTTCCTCAAAAAAAGGCACCAAAGCTTTCTCGATATTTATAGCAGTATTAGTTCCCTTGCTAATCTTAATTCTGGGTTATTCGTTTCAGGTAAAGGGATCTATTCCTTTTTTTTCTCTTTTTAACTCCAAGCGGTCCCTCATAAGAGAAGGGTTTAAGAAACACGAACTACCCGGCAAAAATCAAGATCTGACTGTCAAAAACCAACCTGAGGCCGATCATTCCATATTAGAATTAGCGTTGGGTAGTCCTCCAAACCCCTCTTCATCCTCTCAACAAACCCAACTGTCCCAAAAAAATGAAGCTCCCCTTAAAGAAGAGGCTGTCTTGGCCAGATCCCATGACTCTATAAGAGCCTCTTCGAGGAATACCTCTATGGAAAGCCTTCAAGCCGGTACGACTCCTTCTTTTAAGGATGCCAGGCCGACGGGTAGTTCTGCTCAAACTACCGATGAGAATAGCCGAGAAAAAAATGCCTCCCTGAATACCCAAAACAATGAAAAGGGTACAGGTACTTATCTCAATATGGTCGGTAATTCTGCCGGAGCAGTTGGTTCCCCTACGGCTGCCGGTGAAAAGAATGTAAATATGACCCCGACAGAAAAATCTCCGACCAGTGAAGGTAAAGAACACAGCCTGGAAATCACCTTTATCGAAAAAGCCTGGGTACGCATCTATGCAGACAACGAAAAGGTATTTGAAGGAATTTTAGAACCCCCTACGACAAGGACCTGGTATGCCAGAGAAAAATTTGCCATCAGTGCAGGTAATGCGGGGGGATTAGAGCTTAAGCTAGATAATCAAAAGTTACCTCCTCTGGGTAAGAGAGGTGAAGTAGTTACGGGTGTGACGCTTCCTAGAATCACTTCGTTATCGGGAGCTGTTAAAAACAAGCCTGCTTCCAACGTTCTGGAATAGGGTAAAAGAAAACGTATCCCATGTCCATGCAATCCCAAGAACATAAAAACAAAATGAAGGTTTCTAACCCTCTCAACGATCTGGCTGCAAATCTCGGAGTGACTTTGAAAGTGCTAATCCAATTAGCCATGGGACCTGATAGGGAGTTCAGGGAAATGGTCCGGATGCTTTTAAGTGCCCTTCCAGAACACGAGGTGGTAATGATTGCAGAGGACCCGGAGATTGATGCACAGTTCTTAGATTACCTCAGCCGGATTTTTGAAACCAGTACCGCCGTTCAGCAGGCCCTTCTTAAAAATCCATCTGTTTCAGCCACTACCCTGGAGCATATTGCAAAACTGCTGCCGGGATCGATTATCGAGGCTATTGCTGCAGACCCCAATGTCCGACCTGAGTTACTGGAGCGATTTGTTAAAATCTTCGGAAGCAGTCAGGTCAATCTGATGAAGCTGATCGCTCAGAATCCGGCCACGCCGGCTCCCCTCCGGGAACAACTGGCCAGAGATTTGCTTAAAAGAGTGGGAGCTGAAAAGTCGGTGGAAACGGCCTCGCAAAAAGTTGGAGAAGCCTCAGTAGCCGACTCTATCAAACAAATTCCATCTGAACCTACCCTTTCCGATTGTGTGGGACAACTTTTGGAGATAAATTTTAATATCGTATCTGATTTCATGAAGCGGATCAACGAGCAGATTATCAAGCAATTGGAACGACTGGCTGAAGCAAACAAGCAGATTTTACAGGTTATTTCCAAAAATGCAGACTCTCTAGATCCTCGAACTCTTCGGTTAACTCCGGAACTGGTCGCTTTCGTTATGCGACGGTTACCCGCTTTAGTCCCCGAACAAGAGATTCTGAAATTTCTCCAGGATCAACAGGCAGATCAAAAAAAAACGGCTGAAGTAGAAGAACCCGTTGAGGAAAGAGAAGAGGAAAACCTTTCTCTTCAGGATCAAATCAAGAAAATGAATGTGGGACAGCGCATCCAACTGGCGCGGAAAGGAGGGATAGCCGAACGGAGAATTTTAATCCGGGATACCGACCGGGATGTTGCTTTGACGGTATTAGAAAATCCCAAAATTACCGAATCCGAAATTGAAGTCATCGCCGGGATGCGGGAAGTCTCCGAAGATGTTTTGAGGGCTATAGCTGCCAGGAAAGAATGGGTAAATAACTATAACATTCTGGTCAGGCTGATTAAAAATCCTAAGACACCGGTGGATATATCCCTAAATTATTTAAATCGGCTGAATAAAAAAGATCTGGATTTTTTACAGAAAAGCAGGGCTATTCCACAGGTTGTCCGAAATGCATCCAGACAAATCTTGCTACAACGAATTCAAAGCAGGAAATAAGGAGGAAGTTTATAAGTTATGCCTATCTACGAATATGATTGTGCTATTTGCAAGGATAGATTTGAAAAATTAATTCGCAACCCTAACCTTACAGAGGTCCAGTGCCCGAATTGTGGAAGTAAAGAAGTGATCAGAAGGTTTTCCGTATTTGGAATGAAAAGCACTGGCTCCTTCTCAACCTCAACCTCATCGGAATCAGTTGGGAGTTGCTCAGGGGGAGGATGCGGTAACTGCGGCTGTCATTAGGAGAAATACTTAGATGTCTACGTTCATGCAATGGGTGCATATTACATCGGCCGTAATCGCCTTAGGGGGGGTTATCTTTTTACGTTTATTTTTAATCCCTTCTTTAAAAGTCCTGGACCGTTCCCAGGTTCCTGTTTTAGTGGGTAAGATTTCAAGTCGGTTCAACGCCATCATCTGGACCTGTATAGGACTCATCTTAATCTCCGGGGTTTATAATATATCCAGTACCAATCCCCCTTTTTCCAGTTGGTACACAGGAATCCTTTCCCTCAAAATTCTTCTGGCTATATCCTTATTTACTATTTCCCTTATGCTAACCCTCCCAATACCGGCCTTTTCCAATATTCAAAAGAATCGACCCAGGTGGCTAATGGTAAATATAATCTTAGGAGCCATCATTATTTTTCTTTCAGCTTACTTGAGAAGGATGTAAAAGGTTATACGTAATAGGTAAATGAGGAGATGGTTTCCTTTTTACGTATTACGTATTACAGTTTTTGTTAATGGAAAATCCTCGTCCTGCGGAGTATGATGTGGTAGTGATCAAGAATATCCTGGTCCCTATGCGAGATGGGGTGCGGCTGGCAACCGATATTTATCGACCGGCCCGGAATGGAGAGCCTGTACCGGAAAAATTTCCGGCCATTTTGGAAAGAACCCCCTACGATAAAAGTGACCCGGAGCGGGTTAAGATGAATGGGGAATATTATGCCAGTCGAGGTTATGTGGTAGTGATTCAAGATGTTCGAGGGCGGTATAAATCCGAAGGAACTTTTTATTTTCTTAAAAACGAAGGCCCGGATGGATACGATACAGTTGAATGGATTGCCCGGCAACCCTGGTGTAATGGATCTGTGGGGACTATTGGAACCTCCTATATGGCATGGGCACAAAGTTCTCTGGCTGCCCTTAATCCACCCCATCTTAGAGCCATGTTTATCAATCAAGGCGGATCCAACGCCCATACCAGTTCTGTAAGGCACATGGGAGCTTTCGAAATGAGATTTTTATGCTGGGCCCTAGGTTTTCAAGGACCTAAAAGTAAAGAAGCCCTGGAAAATCCCGTCATTGGGAAGGCTCTGGCTCAAGTAAATATGCGGGAGTGGCTTACCCGAACCCCCCTCAAAAAAGGTTGCTCTCCCCTTAAATTTATCCCTGACTACGAAAAATGGGTTTTTGACCTTATTACCCATGGAGATTACGATGAATTTTGGAAAGGAGAGGGTTTTAATATCGAAGCGCATTACGAGCAACACGCTGATGTCCCTACCTATTATTCGGGTGGCTGGTATGACTCCTATACCCGATCGACCTTAGACAATTTTGTCGGCTTATCGAAGATCAAGAAGCAGCCGATCAAGCTCATCATGGGCCCCTGGACGCATGGATGGAAAACTTTAGGCCTGAGCTACGCCGGGGATGTAGATTTTGGACCTGAAGCCATCATTGATTATAATGCTTTGCGTCTCAAGTGGTTTGATCAGTGGTTGAAAGGAATCCCCACCGGGATCCTGGACGAGCCGCCTATAAAAATCTTTGTCATGGGCGGCGGAGATGGAAGAAAAAATGGACAAGGGCGGATGAACCACGGAGGTCATTGGCGCTATGAGTATGAATGGCCCCTGGCCCGGACCCGTTATACCGAGTATTATCTTCACAGCGGCGGTCGCTTGAGTACCCAGAAACCACCCCCAGAAGATCCCCCGGATAGTTACCTGTACGATCCTAAAAATCCGGTTCCAACCATCGGAGGGAATATGTCTTCCCTGGCAGGATTGATGCCTCGACCGGAAGGTGCACGGGAAATCCCCATAGAGCAACGAGAAATCGATATCATCGGAATCCCGGGAGCTTTCCATCAGAAAGAACATCCTCAATTCTTTGGCTGCAAACCCCCTTACCTCCCCCTGGCTTCCCGGCACGATGTTTTGGTGTATCAAACTCCTCCTTTAGAGAGAGATCTGGAGGTTACAGGACCTATCACGGTTAAACTATGGGCCTCTTCCTCCGCCCTGGATACGGACTTTACGGCTAAACTCATCGATGTTCATCCACCCAACGAAGACTACCCGGAAGGATATGATATGAACCTGACCGATACCATTCTTCGAGCCCGTTATCGAAACTCCCGAGAAAAAGCGGAATTGATGAAACCCGGCGAGATTTACCTCTTTACTTTAATTCTTTATCCAACCAGTAATCTTTTTAAAGCAGGGCATTGTATCCGGCTGGATATCTCCAGTAGCAATTATCCGCGATTTGATATAAATCCAAACACCGGAGATCCGTTATGGTCCAATGGAAAAACCGTAATCGCCGAGAATACCATCTACCATGATGCAGCACATCCATCCCATATTATTTTGCCTGTTATTCCCTAGCGCCATGCATACAATACCCAAAGCACCAGGTTATGCATGGCGTATCCCTTAGAGCCTTTTCCCATGCCTTCAAATCTTAAACTCACTTTCCTTGGCACCGGAGAAGCCTTCGATGAAGAGCTTCCCAATACTTCCATACTCTGTGATACCGGACAAACCCGGCTTTTGATGGATTGTGGGTACAGTATTCCCCATCAAATCTGGAAACAGAGTACAGATCCCGATTTCCTTCACGGTATTTTTCTCAGCCACCACCATGCCGATCACGCCTTTGGTCTACCGGCTGTCTTAACCCGAATGTGGGAAACTAAGCGATCCCTTCCTTTAACCATCATAGGGCATGCAGGCACTCAAGAGTATGTTCACAAATTGATGGAAATAGGCTATCCCACTTTAATATCACGGTTAGAATTCCCCCTGGAATTTATAGATGTCCACGCAGGAGAACAAATCCGATTCCGAGAGCTGGAGTTGTCATTTGCCCAAAGTATCCACTCCGTCACCAATTACTCAATCCGAATCTCTTATCAAGGAAAAACCGTCTGTTATAGCGGGGATGGAAGTTTTTCAGAAGCCACCAAAGCCCTTTTTAAAAATTGTGATTTCCTGATCCATGAATCCTTCTCATGGGAACGCGTAGTTTATCTCCATGCTTCCATCCGGGAACTCCTAGAAATGGTCAAAGAGCAAAATATCAAAACTTATTGCCTGATCCATATCCAACGAGATTTCAAAAAAAAGGTCTGGGACTTTTTAAAAGATTTTCAACAGGAACCTTTCAAACTGCTTGTTCCAAAGCCAGGAGAAAGCGTTTATCTGTAAGGAGTCAAGATGATCTCTATCCCTACCTCCGGGTCTTACCAAAGGTATTATAATTATGGTAGCTATAGGATTATCTCTCTAAAAAAGATTAAATAAAAAAGGAGGGAACCCAAAGTGAATGTAGGAGCCATTTTTGAAAAATGGGTACAGGAGCAGCCTGATAAGCCTGCTCTAATTTTTGAGGGCCGTGAGATAAGCTATCTTCAGTTAGAAGACTGGACTAACCAGGTCGCCAACGGTCTCGTGAATTTCGGTTTAAAAAAAGGTGATACGGTTGCCATTGACCTGCCCAGCAGTCCTGAACTCGTGATTAGTTACCTGGGAAGTATGAAGGCAGGCATGGTTGCCAATGTTATAAACGTACTTTTAAAGGCCGATGAAATCAGCTATATTTTAAAGGATGCTACGGCAAAAGTGATGGTAACCCACCCCGATAATATTCCAACTCTCCACCAAATCCAGGATCATCTTCCCGCTCTAGAACAGGTTTTGATCACCGGGACGTCTGAAACTCAGGGATTTTTAGCTTTTGATACCTGGCTCTCTAAAAATTCCAAGGAATTTAAACCCCTGGATTGTGACCGGGGAGATGTAGCCAATCTTTTATATACGTCTGGAACCACCGGATTTCCTAAAGGAGTTATGCTGACGCATCTGAACATCTGGGACAATGCAGAAAATTTTGCCAAGATCCATTATCAACCTGACGATCGATTGATGGTGGCCGCTCCTCTTTTTCATTGTTGGGGACTTATAAACGGAGTCCTGGCCATGCTGTATGCCGGAGGCACCGTGGTTATTGAACCAAGATTCATAACGGAGAAAGTCCTGGCAGACATAGAAAAATATCGACCCACGATTTTCCAGGGAGTCCCCACCATGTATAATTATCTGTGTAAGAGCCCGGATATGAAAAAACGGGATATCAGCTCCCTTCGGTTTGTTCTTTCAGCAGCGGCCCCTATGCCCGTAGAACTGATCCGTACACTGAAAGAAGAGTATCACATCGAATACGCCGAGGCTTATGGACTAACCGAAGTTTCTCCGGTTATTACCACCGCTCCTTATACAAAAACCCGACCCGGTTCCTGCGGCTATGCCATGGGGGATACTGAATTCCGAGTCGTCAATGAAAAGGGTGAAGACGTCCCATTGGGAGAACCGGGAGAACTTTTATGCCGGGGAACTGCCGTCATGAAAGGGTACCTGAATAAACCTGAAGCAACCCGAGCCGTAATTGACGAAGAGGGCTGGTTTCACACCGGGGATATCGTAACCATGGATAAAGATGGTTATGTATATATTGTCGATCGAACCAAAGATATGATTAACTTTGGTGGGTTTAAGGTATATCCCCGGGAAGTGGAAGAGGTACTCCACAAGCACCCAAAAGTTCGCGATGCAGCAGTAGTTGGAATCAAAGATGAAGTTAAAGGGGAATTGGTCAAAGCCTTTATTGTACCTAAAGAAGGAGAGAAACTATCCCCAGAAGAAATCATCCAGTTTTGTCGGGAGAGAATAGCTTCTTATAAAATTCCCCGTGTGGTTGAATTTGTGGATCAAATTCCACGAAGCGCTTCGGGAAAAACATTGCGCAGGATTCTCCGAGAGAAGAAATAGATCCAAAAATCCTGAAGGATAGAAGATTGAAGAGAGGGAAGGCTTTGTTTAGCTTTTATCCTCGATCTTCTATCCCCCATCTTCTTCTTTGATTTTCTCTATTGTGGCTTATGGTCCCCGGTTTTGGGAGCTTCTTGCCATTGAATCATTTTCTCATCTTCAATCTTAGGAACTACCACCATATAATACGGAGCCGTCAGGGATTGAATCGTCATGGCATCTCGCGGGGGTTCTTTGCTTTCCAGATAAACCAGAATTTCTTTATCTTTTTTAATAACCTTCGAGATGGAAATGGCATAGCCTCCTGTAGCTTTCTGTCCCATGAAGGCAGCAAGGACCGTATTCTTGGTAAAATCTATATCCGGTAGCGGAGGTGGGGGAATCGTCAGGCTATGGACCTCCTTCCATAAATTTTCCCAGTCTTCTTTTTTGTTGATCACCAAATTTTTAGCCTGAGTCACCCCACTAAAAGCACCTTTAAAAGTTTGAAGGATTTTCATTTCATTTTCCTGATCGGTCTGCGCTTTCTCCACAGAGTCTTTAACCGTTTTTGAAGATTCCGAATCGACCCAACAGGCAAGATTAAAAATAACTCCAAATCCCAGGAACAAGCCTGCCAGCAAAATATTCATAATAGAGCTCTCCAGGTCCCCTGGTTCTAGACTTAAAGGTTATAGGAATATGAGTCTTCTATTCCAGGTTAAAACCAGGATAAAAGTCTTGTCAAGGAGAACCGGTAAATCTGGATCAATTTTGTGTAAGGACTTCAAATGAGGACTTTCAATCTTTATGCCGGTGCGGATAGGGATTAGGAACCTATACATCAAGCTAAGAAGGGGAAAAGTACCCCTTCCCGACGTGGGAGGGAGGAGTTTGGGGAAGAAACTGTGGAGCGAAGTTCCTTCCCTGGTAGCTATAGGGGCCAAGGAGACGTCTAGACCCCAGGTTTAATCTTTAACTTGATACCCAGGAGGGTCCGAAGGACCTAACTTAGCGAGATGTTATTCCCGTTATGGCTATAAACCTGGTTTATTTCCTTGACCTGGTTTTGAATAGGGGTTATCATTTTTGGGGTAATAAAAATAAAAAATTGAAAAAAGCCGCAAAAAGGGCAGTAGTACCCTGTTTACTTAATTTTGGCCTCATAGGGCAGCTTTCACTCCCCAACTCCCCTCTCCCGCAGCGTGGGAGAGGGGCCGGGGGTGAGAGCCACTTAAAAGTTAAGCCAAAACTAAGTAAACAGTGTAGGAGAGAAATCCCTGGTTATTTTTGGTGGGGTTTTAAACTGAAAACATGGCTGAAGTAAACTTTCATGGAGTTTTTCCTTATCTGGTAACTCCTGTTGATAGTCAAGGAAATATCAAAAGTGAGGTATTAGCCCGTTTAGTCGATCATTTAGTACGTTCCGGTGTACAGGGTCTTACGCCACTGGGTAGTACAGGGGAATTCGCTTATCTGAACTGGTCCCAAAAACAGCATGTTGTTGAGGTTGTTTTGGAGGCGAACGCAGGTCGGGTACCTGTCATAGCCGGAGTAGCGTCCACAGCAACGGCAGAAGCCGTCCGACAGGCCCGTGAATTGGAGGCCCTGGGAGTTAATGGCATTCTGGCCATTTTAGAAACTTATTTCCCGATTCCAGAATCAGGGGTAATAAACTATTTTACCGAAATTGCACAGGCTGTATCCTGTCCCCTGGTTCTTTATACAAATCCGAATTTTCAGAGAGGCGACCTGACATTACGGGTCCTTGAGCAATTGATGAAGGTACCCAATATCCGTTATCTCAAAGATGCTTCCGGGGATACCGGTCGGCTCCTTTCCATTTTGAACTTGGTAGGGGATCGAATCCGGATATTTAGTTCTTCGGCCCATATTCCCCTTTGTGTGATGTTGATCGGGGGAGTCGGTTGGATGGCGGGACCTGCTTGCTTGATTCCTTCTCAGAGTGTTCGACTTTACGAGCTGGCCAGGGCAAAGAAGTGGGAGGAAGCCATGACCCTGCAACGGGAGCTGTGGCGGATCAATCAGGTATTTACCAGGTATTCTCTGGCCGCCTGCATCAAGGCAGGACTGGAACTTCAAGGATTTCCAGTAGGGGATCCACTCCCACCGCAGGTCCCTTTGAGGGGAGAGGCACGGGAGGAAGTTCGACGGGCCTTAGAAGCAGTGGGAGCCTTATAGGCAACCGATCCCGGTTCATCCGAATTTAAACTTCTTCCAGACTCTCTCAGGGGGTTTATCCTGAGTTTTCCTAAACCTGTAATCCCGGACGGGTTTTCATTTTGTAGAACTCTAAAACCCTTTTTATAAAGTTATAACCCGATCTACATCTACAGAAAGTTGCAGGGTATCTTTCGGTGTTACCCATGTTGCGTTTAACCACTTTAAATCTTCATCGGTAACCCCACGGGCCTTTCCACAGGCTCCTCACGTATAAACCGGTATTTTATTATCCAGGGCAAATTGAATCAAATCCTTAAGGGGTGGTAGCCCCACAGGGACAATACTTTCGGCAACCACTTTCTTCGCCAGGACGCTTCCATCACCTGCCAGTACCACTTCCGGTCTGTGTCCACCTTCTACCGCACCTTTGGCGAACAAAAATGCCATACCCGCACGGGTAGGATCTTCTGAACCACTGGTTGCAATAATTAATATCCGTGCCATAATACTCTCCTTTCTTTAGGAAAGGTTAGGGCGCCAGCCGTTCAATCAACCAGCTATTATCCGGTTGACGGGTGTAGCGGAATCGATCGTGTAAGCGATTGGGGCGTCCCTGCCAGAACTCTATCGTTTGAGGAACTAAGCGAAATCCCCCCCAATCGGGGGGGAGCGGGATATTTCCATTTGGAAACTCCGCCCGCAGTTGCTCTACTTTACTTTCTAAAACCTCTCGACTGGGGATAACCTGACTTTGTCTCGAAGCCCACGCGCTTAGACGACTTTCCAGGGGGCGACTTCGAAAATAATTTTCAGACTCTTCCCGCGTAACCTTTTGAACCTGACCCGTAATACGGACTTGCCGCTCCAGTTCGGCCCAGTAAAAAACCAGAGCGGCATAAGGGTTTTCTGCAAGCTCCTGACCCTTCTGGCTTTCATAATTGGTATAAAAAACAAAACCGCGCTCATCAAAACCTCTCAGTAAAACAATTCTTGCCGAAGGCTTACCCTCCCGGGTTGCGGTGGCCAGCGTCATGGCATCGGGTAAAAGGAGTTGGGCCTCCAGAGCTTGCTGAAACCACTTACTAAACTGTTTAAAGGGATCGGGATCTAAATCCTGTTCATTGAGGCGGTCCAACCTGTACTCCCTACGTAACCTGGAAGTATCCAACAGAGCCTCCCTTTTTTCTTGAATAGTAAACGGTTCGGGGCCTGCTTCTCAGTCAGACTCCCAACTTAATAGTCGATCTAAATAAACCTCTATTCTCCGGGCCCGGAGCAGGTTCCCGGTTCTGCATGGGGAATAGCGCTCAAGTATTCATAAATAGCCCGAAGATCCTGATCCGTCATATGACGGAATACCGGCCAGGGCATCACCTGGAGTATGTTACCGGGAGCCATTGGATCCTGACCTGTACGTAAGGCTTGCTTGAACTGATTGAAGGTCAGACCGGCCGGTTTCCCGGTTGAGTCTGGAGTAATATTCGCAGATACGATGAAAGGCCCAAAGGGTACCCCTCCGGCGAGATAGTTAAAAGCATTGTATTGGCCATCTCCACCGCTGAAGGGATTATGCCCCGGCGTATAAGAGGGACAGGTGTGACAATCATTACAACCTGCCTGGGCATTGACAATATAACTACCTAAACCCACTAAAGCAAGATTTTTTCCTTTTATATTAACCAGAGGAACCGGATTGATGAGGAAACCCTGGGTCACCCGACTGTCAGATTGCTGGGCAGGAACTTCATTAATAAGGGATGGAGTAAGAATAAAGCCCATAAATAAAAGGATTGCGATCAAGGCTTGCTTTATCATTTCTACTAACTATCTTTCCTTATCCTCTCTCCGAGATTCCGGAAATGCTTTCTCCACGTCCCAAATCCATTGAGAAGGTAAGGTATCATGCTCTTACTCAAAGTAACCCAAATTGGGTTAGTTTACTTTATAATTCTGTTTTTATAAATTTGTCAAGTTTTTTAATTCCCTGTCCCTTTCACCGGGAAAAATTGCATATCGGGTAAGAAACTCTATGGAATTATTACTTTGTTTACTTAGTTTGGCTTAACTTTTAAGTGGCCCTTGAGTAGCGAAATGCATTGAATCTCCTTCGTGAGGGAAAGATTCCTCTTTTTGCAAGGTGGGTCAACCGGGATGGTTGACCTACTAACCGTTTTGAGCCCATCCTCCCAAATCGAAAAATGTGGGTAAAGATAAGGGAGGGGAGGGAGGATGAGGGAGGGTTCTTTTTCCACCTACTAAATTGATACGGATACCTTTTTGTATAAAAGAACTTGACCTATAACCCAAATTTTTAGAAGATGGTAAAGTTGAGGATTAATTTTTCCGTGAAACGATTCGATAAGCTCAAGGTTCAGGACGAGCTTGTAGGGAAAAGTTTCCTGGTTATACCGGATGACTTGCCGAGGGTAATCGACTTTTAAATAAATCCTTTTTATTTGGGGGGAGACTTATGCTGTCTAAGGTTTTGAGCAGTGCCGTTATGGGAATCGATGGATATCTGGTGGAAGTAGAAGTTGATTTAAGCCTGGGATTGGCAAGCTTTACCATTGTAGGATTACCTGACGGAGCTGTTCGGGAAAGTCGGGAACGGGTTAAAGCGGCCATCACGAACTGTGGATTTGCTTTTCCGGTCAATCGGATCATTGTCAATCTGGCTCCGGCAGATATTCGGAAAGAGGGGTCTGCCTTTGACTTACCCATTGCCATAGGATTGTTAAGCTGCATGGGATTTGTTAATCCTGACAAGTTAAAAGATCTTCTCCTGGTAGGAGAACTTTCCCTGGATGGAAGTTTGAGACCTGTTCCGGGAATCCTTCCCATGACTTTAGCTGCAAGGGACAAAAGACTGGGTGGTATTCTTTTGCCCGAAGCAAACGCAAGTGAAGCCGCTGTTGTTGAAGGTATTCAGGTCTATCCGGTAAAAACTTTAGCCCAGACCCTCCAGTTTATCAACGGTCAACTCCTTATAGAGCCGCTCAAGGTAGATCTGGATAAAGTATTTCAGGAATCTTCCCGTTATGAACTGGATTTTTCCGACGTTAAAGGCCAGGAACATGCCAAGCGAGCCTTAGAAGTGGCTGCTGCAGGGGGGCATAATATCTTGATGATAGGTCCTCCGGGCTCAGGGAAAACGATGCTAGCCAAGAGAATTCCCACGATTCTACCCCCCTTGAATTTCGAAGAGGCTCTGGAAACCACTAAGATTCATAGTGTAGCCGGTCTGTTGCCGGATAAAAAGGCCCTTATCGCGACCCGGCCTTTCCGGAGCCCTCACCACTCCATTTCCGATGTAGCTCTGGTTGGAGGGAGCGTTCCTCCCCGTCCTGGCGAGATCTCCCTGGCCCACAATGGAGTTCTTTTTCTGGATGAGCTCCCAGAATTTAAACGAAATGTTTTGGAAGTACTCCGACAACCCCTTGAAGACGGTCTGGTGACTATTTCTCGAGCTGCCATCTCCATTACCTATCCCTCCCGCTTCATGCTGGCGGCCTCCATGAATCCCTGTCCCTGTGGATTTTATACGGACCCTGCCAGGGAATGTTCCTGTACCCCAACCCTGATCCAACGCTACATGTCTAAGATCTCAGGCCCTCTATTGGATCGAATCGATATCCATATTGAAGTCCCCACCGTCAAATATAAAGAATTGGCCTCCCAGAGCTCCGGGGAAACCTCTGAAGTGATCAAAGAGCGCGTTAAAAGGGCCCGACAGATTCAACAGACCCGATACAAGAAAGACAAAATCTACTGCAATGCCCATATGACCACCCAACACCTTAAAAAGTACTGCCAGATTGGGGATGCCCCCAATCGGTTGTTGGAAAGTGCGATTACAAAACTGGGATTAAGCGCCCGAGCTTATAGTCGGATTTTAAAAGTATCCCGAACGATTGCAGACCTGGAAGGGTGTGAGGAGATAAGAGCAGAACATATCTCGGAAGCCATCCAATATCGAAGTCTGGATAGGGAATTATGGGTAACTTAGAAACTATCTCAAAGACCCAAACAGAAGCAGAAAACCCGGGTTCCTTATCCCTGTTGTAGAGTAAAATACCATTTCGTCCTGCTTTTGGGCAGGTTCAAGAAATAGAGTAGAGAAAGGAAATACGGTTATGATAGAGTTATACGATAAAGAAACTCATACATATATAGATACCATATCCCATGAAGAACTACAATTTTTGATCCATCATCTCGAGGAGTATCCGTATCAATTTAGTAGGTTAAACGTCTCGTTTGACTTTAGGTAGAAAAAGAAACACCCCCCTGGAGGGGGCCAGGGGGGTGTTCAGACAGAAAAAGTGACCCCTACTAAATGGTTACAGTTACTACAAGAACCTTTTCCCTTGACAAGGGAGGATGGGTAGAGTAAAAAAGAGATTTACAGTGAGTAATTAACTTATGATTATGGCCCGGACCTGAGCTACCATCGTAAGGGAGCAGACCCAACGAGCGTAAAGTGAAATACTATCTCGTATAGGTAAACAATCCATGAGATGGCATTTTCGCCCTACCTCCCCGTCCACAGCCTCCTTGACCGGCTCAGTAAGTACTGCAAACGGGCTGAGTTCTCTGGACTTCTCCCAAATAGCCTGGAACAAAGAGGAAAGGGAGGATGCTTGTTTTAGAAAACTTTTCAGACAGAAGGAGGGAAAGTATGAGTTATAATACTAAAAGGTGGTTTTATTATCTTAGAATCAGACCTGGGGATTTGCTATCCTGTCCTCTCTCAGGAATTGTAATGGGACTTGTTTTTGTCATTTTCTTCTCCCCAGTCCCTCAAGCCTTTGAACTGGAAGAAGTGACCATTGCTCAGTTACAGGAAGGAATGAAGACGGGTAAATATACCGCCCGTTCCATCGTTGAAATGTATCTAAAGCGTATTGAGGAGATCGATCAAAATGGACCCCGCCTCCGTTCAGTTATAGAGGTTAATCCCGATGCTTTGGCCATAGCGGATCAACTGGACCAGGAGCGTCGTGAGGGTAAAGTTCGTGGTCCGTTACATGGAATTCCCATACTTCTCAAAGACAACATCGAAACGGCCGACAAATTGCATACTACAGCGGGTTCCTATGCACTGGTCGATATTCCTGTAAAGCAGGACTCCTATGTTGCCCAAAAACTCCGTGAAGCGGGAGCCATTATATTAGGGAAAGCCAACATGAGTGAGTGGGCCTATTTTCGATCAACCCGGGCTTCAAGTGGCTGGAGTGCCCGGGGGGGTCAAACCAAGAATCCCTATATTTTGACCCGAAATCCTTGTGGCTCCAGTTCAGGATCCGGAGCGGCTGTAGCAGCAAATCTGGTCGCGGCAGCCATTGGAACTGAAACGGATGGATCGATTGTTTGTCCGGCCTCTGCAAACTCCATTGTGGGAATCAAACCGACCATGGGTCTGGTTGGTCGATCTGGGGTTATCCCTGGGGCCCACAGTCAGGATGTCGTCGGGCCTATGACACGAACCGTAGCCGACGCAGCAATTGTTCTTGGAGCACTGACCGGCGTGGATCCCCGGGATCCTGTAACCGAAGCCTCTAAGGGAAAATCCTACACAGACTATACCCAATTCCTGGATCCCAACGGCTTGAAGGGAGCTCGAATTGGGGTGGCTCGAAACTATTTTGGCTATCACGAAAAAGTTGATGCTCTCATCAACCAAAGCCTTGAAGTGATGAAAAAACAGGGAGCTATTATTGTAGATCCAGCTAACATCGAAACGGCAGGAAAATTCGGTGGATGTGAAGTAACCATATTTTTATATGAATTAAAGGCCGATCTGGCCAAGTATCTCCAGGAACGTTCGTCCACGGGTCCCCAGACGCTGAAGGACCTCATTGACTTCAATGAAAGAAACAAAGACAAGGAGATGCCTTATTTTGAACAGGAATTTTTTAAACTCGCCGAGGAGAAAGGAGGACCCTTAACAGACCCGGCCTATCAGGAAGCCGTTAAAGAATGTCATCGACTGGCTGCCGATGAGGGGTTGGACGCCACCTTGAAAAAATACAATGTGGATGTGATTGTGGCACCTACGCTGGGGCCTGTTATGCCCATTGACCTGGTTCTGGGAGATCACCTGATACCACCCTGGGCAACGCTACATTGGGCTCCCTCCGTTGCAGCCGTAGCAGGATATCCCCATATTTCGGTACCTGCTGGCTATATTTTTGGTGTTCCTGTAGGTATTTCCTTCATGGGTGGGGCCTGGAGTGAACCTACCCTCATCAAAATCGCATATGCCTTTGAGCAGGCAACCAAATATCGCAAACCTCCTCAATTTCTCCCCAATGATCCAACACATTAGAAGTTTCTAGAGGGTTTCTGATCAAGAAACCCTCTCCAAAAAGGAGTCCAGAGTTTTTCTGATTTTGGATAGAAAAGTGGAGAAGATTGGGAATGGATACCTGATGAGCCAAGAAAGACTTATGAATTATCCTACGCGACAACAAACCTTTACCTGGCAAGATCCACTCATAACCGCAGAAATTGGACGTAGTTTGGGAGGTCTTGAACACTTAAAAAGGATAAAAGATGGTGAACTACCGGCAGCCCCCATCCTCTCTTTAATGAATGGACGACTGGTGGAAGTAAGCGAAGGAAGGGTTGTTTTTGAAGCCGAACCTGCCGAGTACCACTATAATCCCGTTGGTAATGTACACGGAGGTTTTGCAGCCACCTTGCTGGATTCCGCCATGGCATCCGCGATATATTCCCGGTTACCGGTTGGGGTAGGATCTACCACGTTAGAAATTAAGATTAATTATGTGCGCCCACTGACTGCAACCACCGGACTCATCCGCTGTGAAGGAATGGTGATTCATCTGGGTACGACAACGGCCACTGCCGAAGGGCGCCTGACGGATTCCAACGGTAAACTCTATGCACATGGTACTACCACCTGTCTCTTATTGCGACGTTAAAAATAATTTTACTTTATGGGGAATTTTTCCTTTACGACATTAACCTGAGGAGGAAGCTATCATGGGTATCATTCTTAACAAACTGGGCAGTTGTTTTGCCGCAGAGATTCTTGGAATTGATCTCCGAAAGCCTTTGGAGGAGGATATTTTTAAACAAATACAAGATGCCTTTTATGAATACTCCGTATTGGTCTTTCGAGATCAAGACCTTAACGATGAGCAACAGATTGCTTTCAGTCGACGATTCGGACCTCTCGAGTCCAGTGTCAAAAGCAATCCTTATAGCGGGGGAGGGGGTCCGGTCATTGTCCTCTCCAACGTAAATGAGAAAGGTGAAATCATACCACCAAATTCCGATCAGATGATTTATCTCTCCGGTAATATGCTCTGGCATTCAGATAGTTCGTTCAAAAGAATACCCGCTAAGGCTTCCATACTCTCAGGTCGGGAAGTTCCACCCCAGGGAGGCGAAACAGAGTACGCCAGCACCCGGGCGGCCTACGAAGCCTTACCCGATGAGAAAAAGGCCCTGTTGGAGGGTCTCATAGCCATACACGATTATAGCTATTCACGGGGTCAGGTTGCTCCCCATTTGATAACCCAGGCTCTCAGAGACGAACTCCCTCCGGTCCCCCAGATCCTGGTGCGTACGCTTCCGGAGACAGGTAAAAAAGCCCTCTTCATCGGCTCCCATGCTTCACATATTGTAGGTTGGCCAGTGGAGAAAGGGCGGGCTCTGTTGAAAGAACTCCTGGAGTGGTCCACCCAACCCCAATTTGTTTATACTCACACCTGGCGACCCAAAGATCTCGTCATGTGGGATAACCGTTGTTGCCTGCACCGAGGTCGACCCTGGGACGGGCGAAAGTATCGAAGAATTATGCACCGAACGACCATTGCCGGGGATGGGCCAACGGTATGACCTTAGACTCTCTTTAGAGTGATTGAAACACCACATAAACCGTAAGAGCTGCTATTTGGGCTAACCTTATCCTTTTCAATAAAATAGAAGAAAACAGGAAAAATCAGGCCTCTTCTTTAGTGATAATGGCCATACCTTGAACGGTTTTTTCCGTATAGGGAGGTTTTAAGTGAATATCATACTTACTGAGTAACCAGAGTTCAGGAAGAATTTCCGCAACAAGGCTTCCATTTTTAAAGATTCGAACCACAGAACTTTCTGAAACCGCAATGGCAATAGCTTTGGTTTCTTTAGAGATCGAAGCTGCTGCAACATGCCGACCTCCCAAACCTAAAGGAAGATCCAGTCCTGTAGAAGTTGCGTTAAAATATCGGGTTGCCGATAAAACCACGCCATCTCCCGATATGACAAATCCTCCATCCAGTTGCGCCAGCTCTTTAATTGTTTCACGCATGTCCGGATTATCTACTCTTTTGACTTCATTGGGATGCCCCAAAAGAGGATCCAGAATCAAAGTCCTGGATCGGGCCAAGACTTCTTTTTCATCTCCTACGGTAAAGATAGTCCCAATTCTTCTACCTTCCCTTCCTTCCCGCGCTATCTCTACGGCAATTTCCAAAACCGCTTCTAAAACCTCTGGATTACAGCTTATTTTTCCGTTACACAGTTGCTTAAAAATAAAAGTTTTTATCTTTCTCATAGCTAACTTCAAGAGTTATTTTAAAAACGTTTCAAAATAACGTAGAGGAGCCTCCAGCTGGCTCAAGTGAGGAGTTACTTTCATAAGCCAGGTTGTTATGCAAATATTTCCCTTACCGGTATCGTCCATCCCGGTACTCCATCACCGCTGTCAAGGATGTCATTTTCGGTTAGCACAAGAATATCAGTTCGTGAGCGATAGATCTTGACTGCTTGCTTGCGAGGATTGACTACAATAACCATTCGTGTGCCCCTATCCAGCCACTTAAAGACTTTATCTTCGACTTCCGCTATAAGTGTCACTAGGAAAAATAATTTCTATAGCTAGATCAGGATCTCCTGGTATATATCCCGTAACTCTTCCTATCTTTTCCGCACGTTCTCGACAAATAAAAGCGGTATCTGGCACTTGAACGGTATCAGGATTACGCTCTAACTGAAAGCCTGTTTCTGCTGCATAAACTATCTTCAGGTTATTCGTTTTCACAAATTGATGGAAAGCACTCCCAATATTCATGACAACGCTTCCGCGTTCGCCTCCCGGCGGTACTATTTTTATGAGTTCTCCCCTGACTAGCTCATAGCGAAACCCATCATCCGGCATCCTGAGCAAGTCTTCTGCATAATTACTTGTGTAACTGAATGATTCATGGGCATAATTCTTCCCCTTATCGATAAAGATGATTCCTATAGGGAATATTTTCAAACCAAAAGGTAAGAAATGACTTTTACGGGGTGGTACAGTGACTTTTATATTCCTGTTTTTAGGAGAAAGGTCCTTTCATTCTCTCAGACCCGACTCAAACAAAATTTATTCTGGAATTCAAACATCCCATGTAAGGGCCAATTTAAAGCCCTGACAGGTAAACTCAAGAATCAGCCGAATCCCTCTGCCAGAAGATTTAATCACATAGGCCCTGGAATCAATCTTAACCGGAAACCCCTGGCTGAAGAAAAAGTAGCTCCTTTTTGAATAAGGAGCTATTATGAAATAAGATAGAGCCTCTTAAAGAATAAATCTTTATAATTCCAAACTTAAAAAGGGAGAATCGCCTTCTTATGAAGAAATGGTGGATTGTGATACTGGCTTTGATAATCCCTACAGCATGTACCCATGGGATCGCACAGGATACGAGAAGAGTAGGGATTATCACACGAGACAGTCATCCCAACGTGATGGAAAGCCCAGTTAGAAGTAGTCCCGGTAGTGCAACCGGCAACAGGACCGTAGAAAATACTATTGCGAGTGTAAAGGGGGATCTTATCCTGGACAAGATAATAACTCGAACACCCAGAGGCACCGATCCGGCAAGTGCAACAATAGATATCATCCACGGAGGTACACCGGGTAACACAACTACCGGGATACCCAGTATTAGCCCTGGGGGGAATATTCCAGGGATAACGGGCGGGGTTCCCACCGACAGCACCATGACGGGTATAACCAGTAGTTTTCCAGCCGGTGGTACAACAACTGGAACGACCGGTACCATTACGCTAGGGGGGACTGCAACAGTTAATCGGGTTATTCCAGGTGGTACCACCACCGATATTACAAGCAGTTTTCCGGCGCATGGTACGACCACCGGTACCACAGGAAATATTACGCTCGGTGGTCTTGCCACAACAAGCGACCTTCCCCCAGGTAGTCCGATCCCTCCTTGTCTCCGTGTCCCCGCGTCTCCGCATCTCCGCGTCCCTCTTTTCCCAAAGTCCCCCTCAACGGAAGGCCGATTGTAGGGCCTCACCGATCTCTTGAAGTCCTCGCCGGGACTGCTCCAATACGGCACCAAGTCCGATAAAACCATGGTTCATTTCAAGATAGCGGGTGAGACGGACAGACACACCAGCTTGTTTGAGACGAGCGGCATAGGCCTCGCCCTCGTCTCTAAGTACATCGTATTGGGCCGTGAGAATCAGGGCAGGGGGTAATCCACTCAGATCCTTGGCTCGGAGTGGCGAAGCATAGGGATTGTCGGCATCTGTAGGACTTGACAGATAGCTGTTCCAGAAGTAGATCATCACATCCCGTGTGAGGCCATAACCTTCGGCGTTTTGATAATAGGATGCCGTATCAAACCCATAGTTGACCACCGGATAGATCAAAACCTGTAGGGAAAGTCTGGGCCCACCCTGATCCCGCGAGTACAAAGCCACCGCAGCAGCCAGATTACCGCCGGCACTATCCCCGGCAACGGCGAGTCGTTTAGCATCCCCACCTATTTCACCAGCATGTTCGGCTACCCATCGCAGGGCGGCGTAAGTTTCTTCCAGAGCAATAGGGAATCTGGCCTCAGGAGCCCTTCGGTAATCTACCGCAAGGATCATACTTCTGGATCGATAACATAAGGAGCGACAGATATCATCATGGGTTTCCAGATTGCCAACGACCCAACCTCCTCCATGGGCAAAAATTACAACCGGGAAGGGCCCTTGACCCTGAGGGGTATAGATTCGAATGGGAATCTCCCCGACTGGACCTGGAATCGTTCGATTTTCAACCTTTGCCACCGGTTCATTGAGTCGCGGCCTCGCCAGCATCATCTTCTCTCGGGCTGCACGAAATTCGGCAACCGGTAGCTGACAAAGCAACGAAACCGATGGCTCGGCATCCAATGCCGCTTTAAGTCTCGGATCCAGGGGTATGATTTTCGTTTCTGGATAAGTATTAAAATAGTCCAGAGTATCTCTATAGATCGTTGCAGAGGTCATAGTTTTTTCTCCTTTCTTATAGATTCAAACCTTTCCTATAAGGTAGCACTTTGTAAAGTTAACTCCGGTTACTCCTCTTCCCCCTCACCCCGGCCCCTCTCCCACGCTGTCGGAGAAGGAAGCGGGAAGATCTCCGGGCCGGCTCCAGGTGAACCCCCTCTCCCGAGGCTTCGGGAGAGGGGGTTGGGGGTGAGGGTGGAATAACTATTTAAATTTAACCTTACAAGGTAATAATACCTTGTAAGGTTAGTTTCAATGTACCTTAAAAACCCCGCTAGGGGGAATCTGCCTGTAGCAAAACAGTTCTCCAACCCTATGAGAGAAAGCTCCACGAGGAGTACGACTGGTTCGGAACAAATCTAACCCAGATCGCTTCTGGGGGAGTCAAACGAGACGTTGGACCTACCCTAAACAATCAGTTCTTGACGGAGCTTTTAAGGATTTATCCAGATTAACTTTACGAGGTAATATCCTTTGGACTTTCTCCTCCTATCTTTGTAAGAAATCTCGTATCAGATGGGAAACGGTTGTAAGCTGCTCGAGGTGAGGCATGTGAGCTGCCTTATCCAGGATCTCTACCCGGGCATGGGCAATATAATGGGCAAATTCCCGAGCATAGACGGGGGATACCAGCCCATCCTGTTGGCCCCAGATGATGAGAGTAGGTGCATGGATACGATGCAGACGCTTCTTAAGTCCTTTATCTGGAATAGGCCAGACAAACTTACCTGTACAACCCAACGTCCAAATCCTCTGAATCTGGACCTCTACCTGGGCCTGGGGATCGTCCGGCACGGACAGAAATCGGGTTGCCAAGGGTCCTTCAGGATCATAGAAGACGGCTCTGGCCACCGCTTCAGGTGCCATGGACATCCAATTCTTAACCGGCGTATCGTCGCGCCATAACCCTATGGGGCTGATTAACACTAAATGGCTCACCCGATCCGGGTTGGTGGCGGCCACCTCAGCAGCCACCATACCTCCGAAAGAATGCCCTACAACGGCCGGGGCTTGCAAGCCGAGTTGGTCAAAGAGTTCATAATAATATAGCACCAGATCCCAAAGGTTATCTAAAAATCGAATGGCCTCGGAGTTACCCGGTGTTGTCCCGGGATGTTCAGGTGCATAGACCGTATAATGTTGAGCCAGGCTATCCAGGAATGGGTCCCAAACCAGGCCGTAGGCATTATGCAAGAAAACCAGGGGAGATCCCTCCCCTGCCATTTTAATCCGGGATTGAATCTGATCCCCCCACACCTTCACAGTTTGTTCTTTCACCGTTATCATCTTGATTTTTCCTTTAAAAAGATATTTTACTATTGGAGGCTCCACCCACAGGTTGGCGCCTCTTACGCAGTTGAACCGGCCACCACTTGTTCTCCCATTGATCGTCCCAGAGATCCTGCAGATGGGGGAAAACCTCTTTACTAAAGAGTTCTATGTTCTTCAAGGTCAGATCATGGGGCATAGAACCGATATGTAATAAGACCATTAGGTTACCAACCCGGAGATTCCGGATCGCCTCTTCCAACTGTTCCCGTACAGAAATCGGACTACCTCCAATGACCAATCCGTTTTCTACAAAATCTTTATACTGCCAATGATGAATCTTCTCTCTAATCTCCCGCTGAGTTTTTATAAAACCCTTCTTGAGGGAATTTTCCAGACTACGGTAATCCAGATAACCCGGCGCCAGGTAGAATTCCGGCGCAATATGGAGACATTTGTTGTAGAAGTAGCGAATGTGGGGAAAGTATTCGGCCTCAGCCCGGGCATCTGTCTCGGAAACAACCACCAGTTGCAGAAATCCTGCCCGATAAGGATTAGGCTCAAGTCCCCGGACTTCGACAAATTCCCAGAATCCATCCATGATCCGTTGACTCAGTTTACTGCCGTAGTAGCTCAGGTAACAATAGCAATAATCCTGTCGGGTAACGAAATCCCAGGTACTCAGACTCCCAAGACCCGGTACCCAGATGGGCGGATGGGGTTGTTGAATGGGACGGGGCCAAAGATTCACCATGGGGAGTTGGTAATACTTGCCATTCCAGGCAAAAATTTCTTTGGCTTGCCAGGCCTTTAGAATAAGATCATGGGCTTCATAATAACGCTCCCGTTGTTCCATGGGAGAAATCCCATAGCAGAGATTAGCATCCATGGAGGTACCCAGGGGCATCCCGGCCACTAAACGGCCTCCACTGATACAATCTAACATACCATATTCTTCTGCAATGCGAATGGGGGGGATCGTGGTGGGAAGGGTCGATCCCATCTGTACAATGGCTACATCCATACTATGGGTGGCCCGGGCCAGCACCGAACCCATTAAATTGGGACTGGCCATAAAACCATAGGCGTTCTGATGATGCTCATTGACGCAAATCCCATCCAGACCAGCCTGAGCGGCATAAATCAACTCATCCAAGGTCCAGTTGTAATACTGCCCAACCTTTTGGGCATCTGCCAGCTCCCACCAGGGGGGATCCACCCATACGGAATGATACCGCCGTTCAAAATCGACCGGGAGATCCCGATACGGCATCAGATGAAACATCGAGATCTTCATCTCCGTCCTCCTTTAATCGGTTTTATTTTAAAGCTGTCCGAACATTTAAAAACTCCCAGGAAATTCTATCCCTTTCCTCCCCTCTCGACCTCTCCGGGAGATTAACTGTAAAAATACCTTTATTGTATCTTGACTCCTGCCGGTGTCAATAAGAAACGTAGCTATAAAATTTTTCATCTCTGTTTCCAACTCTGGATGGCCTTGCCGATACTATTAGACAGTTTTAGCTGTTAAAGACCCTTTTGTTTATACTTTTATCATCTTTATAGACTCCTAGAAAGGAAATTACCAAACGCTTGGAAGGATAACTCGATACCGTTAAAGGAGATTCTAACCTTAAAAGATCCTATTTACTCCAAACGGGTCACCCCACTGAAACTTGTTCGGTAATTTAACAAGATTGAGATAAGTATAAACTTATCAACTGATCTTATGAAGAATAAAAGTAATACAAAACTGATAAATAATTCAGACTTTATGAAATAAATTTCATAAAAAAAATAACCTTTTACTTCGGTTATTGGTCAAGAATGGTAAAAATCTCCCTTCTATGGGGTTTTCATAGGAAAAGAAACCTTTTAATCCAGTTGGTATGATCATTGCGATAGAGATATATGAAAATAGTTGTAATTTATCTTCCTGTTTAGATTTTAGAGGGCAAAACTATGAATCTAAGCAATCATGAAGAACATTATATTAAACTCCAGGTAACTGATCTGGAGACCTGGATCAAGTTTTATACAACCGACCTGGGATTTGAACCCTTGTATAGAGACAAATTTACCGTGCTTTTATCCGACGGCTATACGATACTGAAACTGTGGGAAGACGAATCACAGATGAGAGAGGTGACCGGCCGGTCGCCCTTACCATCGTAAGGCCATCCTTGTCTCTTTTAAAGAAACATTCTGTCTTCAAAGCAGAAACATGTCATAAGCCCAGGATAAGTTACCCGGACAAAAATTGAATTTTTTTGTCTCTATAATAGAGACTATCGGAAAAGGAAGTGCCCTCCTGTAATTCCTTGTCCCCTTCTCCCTTCTCCATATGCGCCGGAATAAGACAGAAAAGCTTGACCCTCTGTGTGCGCAGACGCCTCGTCACTTCTCCTTCCCTGCGAGGGAAAGGAGGGGGAGTGGGAACCCAGGTCATTCCCAAGTTCCCCCTTCCCGCGTCGGAAGGGATAAGGGATCAGGTTCTCCCTGTTAAAAGTGGTATAAGGCTTGCTTGAGTTATCTCAAAAGGCAAAAACTTCATCCCGGGTAAAGGGAGGTCAAAGTATGGAAACAGGATAAAATTGAACAGTCTAGACTCCATAACCCCAGAAGCTCTGAAAGGGTTCCTAGAATCAGATCCCCCGGAACCCAAAGATCCGGGGGTAGGACCTCAATAAGGTCGAGGGGAGTGTCTGGAAAGATTACACCCGGGTGATTTTTAAGGGTCCTACTTTATTACGAGACAGAATCCATACCCTGGATAGGTAAAAGGAGGGCAAAATGGATTTCTCACATATTTTACTCATCGACCTGGATCCAGACAGATGTTCTATAAATCCTTGTAAGCGACTGGTTGAGCAAATAAGTAATTCCCTATCTGCTATGAAACCTCAAATTTACACCACAACCCGTTTTCCACCTAAGAAGGTATCCTTTTCCCTGGATATGATCCTCTTTCGGCCTTCTTTAGTGGAGAATTCTGCTGAAATGATCCAGTTTCTCAGAAGAAGCTGGAATTCGGTTCCTATTTTCGGTCTTTTTTGTCCCGGAGAAACCACTTCCCCCTCTGCGTTTCAGCTCCTGCTGGAGAATCTAGACGATTTTCTTTCCTGTCCGTTCAATGAAACAGACCTTTATTTACGGGTTCAACGCGTTTTTCAAAGTAAAAGAAAAACCTCCTTTACCTCTCAGGCTGGAGAGATCAATCTACCACCTTATCGGGAGACCTTGATCGGTGAAAGTAAATCTTTTCTGCAAGTGATTGAAAAGATTCCTGGAATTGCTTCCTCCGATGCCATGGTTTTGATTTCAGGCGAGACTGGAACCGGTAAAGAACTGGTAGCCCGGGCGATCCATTATCAAAGTCCGAGGCGAGGAAAACCGTTTATCCCGGTTAACTGCGGGGCCCTGCCGGAGCATTTGATTGAAAATGAACTCTTCGGGCACGTAAAGGGAGCTTTTACCGATGCCTCTTCGACAGAGAAGGGTCTTCTGGCCGAGGCAGAGGGTGGAACCCTTTTCCTGGATGAGGTGGATAGTTTGAGTGTTTCCGCACAGGTTAAACTGTTACGTTTCTTGCAAGATCGAGAGTACCGCCCCCTGGGCACTTCCAAAAGCTTAACCGCCGACGTTCGGATCATCGCCGCCACCAATGCCGATCTGAGGCAGCAGATTCAGACCAGGCAGTTTCGAGAAGATCTTTACTATCGTTTGAATGTTCTTTTCCTTCACCTTCCCCCCCTTCGGGAACGAATGGAAGACATTCCCCTGCTGGCCCATCACTTTCTCGCCCAATATGGAAAACGATATGGTCGAGGGTCTCTTTGCTTTTCTCCCGCTGCTTTACAAAAACTTCTGACCTATCCCTGGCCCGGAAACATCCGAGAACTGGAAGGTACGATTCAACGAGCAGTCATTCTGACGTCTGCCCTGATTCTCCAACCCCATGACATCGAACTCCCCTTTTCCTATTGTAATGAAGCTCCAACCGGGGAATCCTTCCAGGAAGCCAAAGCTCGGGTCATCCGACAATTCGAGCAGACTTATCTGACTCACCTTTTGATGGTCCATAAGGGAAATATCTCCCGGGCAGCCAAACAGGCTAAAAAAGAACGTCGGACTTTCCAACGTCTTCTTCACAAATATAACCTGCATCGAGATACCTTTCGAACTTAACCGGATCCATCTTTTCCTGTAGCCCCATCCCTTTGATTCAACCCCCCCTTTCTGGATTCAGAAACTGCGGTAAGTATCCCTCACTTTCTGAGGTAAATTTACCTCCATTTCTCTTTTCTTCTACCCCAGGGGATTTCCTGGAAAAACAACCGAAAAACCGGTGGGGTTCATAAGCCATATCCCCTTCAGAGGGAGCCAGAAGTTCTTATAAATGAAGGGGTTAAAAATCAAATTTACCTGGTATTCTATTTGCTTCTCTGTCACATATGAATTCTCCAAAGGAAAAAGAATCTTTCAGGGCTCGTCAGAAATTGATTGAAGAAATTCTCCATTACTTAACCGAACACCCTGACGCAAAAGATACCCTGGAAGGGATTCTCAAGTGGTGGACTCCAAAAAGTCAGGCTAAAATAGATGGAAAAGCCGTTCAAGAAGTCCTTGATTTTTTGGTCTCAAAGGGATGGTTGATAAAACGAGAAATCCTCCCTTCTCCAAAAATCTACGGACTGAATAAAAATCGGTTGAAAGAAATAAAGGTATTTTTACGTGAACTGACCGACAAAACCCAGGGGAAAAAGGAATTAGAACCCTAAACCTGTCTATTTGAGTTAACGGGAGGATGTACCGGATAATTGATAGACTTGTGGAAGTTTTATCTGCTTCTCCGGAGCCTGTGTTATCTGCCGGAAGCTTGGGAGTGAAGAAACCTTCCACCGGCAGCGAGATTCCAGCCGTTGTCATGTCCCTAACCATTGAAGATTATAAGGGCACAGGAATCGGGCGTTTGATTCGTACCGGAGATGGGGAGAAAGGCGAAGTGTTGGAAGAGACCTACAGGGGCTTCTTGATGCTGGAGATATGGGCCAACAACGGGGATTCGGTCCAGGAAATTTCCGAAAAACTTCAAAATAAATTGAAATTCAATCCTGCCTTGTTAAAACAAAAAGGATTCGTGAAGCTCCAGCCTGCACGTCTGGAGCCTGTGGAAAACGTGTTACATCATCCATCGGTTGGCTCACCCTTCCCTGTTTGGAAACAACCCTTAGGCTACAGATTTGTATTTGAGTCTGAGGAAGGTCGGGAAGTGAGCAGCGGTCTTATTAAGAGAATTGATGTGGATATGGGGCAACATCCCCCGGAGTCATTAGTTATCAAACGAGGACGTTTGACCTACTCTGTTCCACCGTCAACCAACAAAACCTAGAGAGGTATCCTTATGGCCGAAGTTATTACGGAAACTATCCTTCCCGGTACTTACATCGAGGTCCGGGCTGAAGGGCTTCTGACCATTGGAGCTATTGCTACGGGAAACGTGGGTATTATCGGAACGGCTGAGATGGGAAGTAGTAAGATCGAAAACCTGAGTAGTTTTGAGGAAGGGCGGGCCAGGTTTGGGGAAATAGAGGAATGGGACCTGAAAGGAGGGGAAAGTAATCTCACCCTAGTTCGAGCCCTCAAATTTCTCTTTGATAATGGAGCCCGTACCGTTTATGCGCAACGGGTGTTGGACGAAAAAACAGCCAGGGGAGCAACCTATCAGATATCCAATGAAAGTAATGCTCCGGTTCTGACCTTAAAAGCCAGGACCCCGGGTACCTGGGGGAATCGACTACAGATTCGGATTGAGGAGGCTGAAGTCCAGGAACTCGTCAGTAAGGAAGTGGTTGCCCGCAGTAACGGATCTTTTGTGCTTTCAGCCCAGAAAATTCTTCAACCGCAGGCCGCGGAAGGTGGTAACGGTGCAGAATCGAGTATAGGCAGTGTAGTAGTCCTGGAGCAGGGATTAGCGAAAAAATATCAGCTTAAGCAAACCCAGGCTTCTACCAGTGTAGTTCAGGTGAATCCAACCAATCGTACGCTGACGTTTGCGATCCCGCCCTCCTCAACGGCAGAGGTACTGGCCAGCTACTGGGTACCTAAAGAAAGCCTGCGAAAAGTTACCTTACGATATGGCAATACTCAGGAAGTTTATATCGTTCCCAGCATTTCTTACCTGGCTCAACGGCTTAAGGATGAAGAGAATCCTTCCAGATTGGTAGAGGTCGTCGAAACAAAAGGAGATGGCCTGCCCAAGACAACCCCAAGATTTGAGGCCTTTTCAGGGGGGGAGAACGGAACGGTATCCTTAAGTCATTTCCAGGCTGCTCTGGATAACCTGGTCGAGCAAAATGTACAAATCGTGGTGGTCGCAGGACTCAAATTCTCAGATATCAAAGCAGCCATTTTGGGTCATGTGGAAAAGACGGAAAATCTGGGTCGTGAACGTATGGCCGTGGTTGGAACCGATAGCAGTGAAATGGAAAAGATCCTGGAGAATGCCAACGAAATTGCCGATAAGCGGATTGTTTTGGTAGCACCGGGTCTTAGAGAAAAAGATCCTCAAACCGGCCAGGTAGTAGATTTGCCCCCCTATTTTGCCGCAGCGGCTGTAGCCGGTAAGCTGAGTTCTTTATCTCCCCACATCAGCCTGACCAATAAGACCCTGGCCGGTATTGAGGATCTGGCCATGGAGTACAATTACGGTGAGCTGAAGGCGCTGGTACAAAACCGTGTGCTTACCCTACAGAAAAAGCGGGGTATCCGGGTCGTTAAAGGGATTACCACCGATGACGAAGCATTTAAACAAATTACCCTGCGTCGGATCGTGGACTACGTTAAAGAAGGTACCCGCCTGGGTGCAAACCAATATATTGGCAAGTTAAACAACAGGCGGGTGAGGGAAAACCTGCGCACCACCCTTGATAGCTTTCTATCGGATTTGATCCTCCGGGAATTTCTGACCGGATACAAACTTACCGTCTCGGCAGATCGCGCCATGGAGATTCGAGGAGAAGTGCTGGTGGTTATGGATCTCAATCCTACCTTCAGTATTGACGTGATCCGCGTTATCATGAACTTAAGCTGAGGAGGTTACCATGTTTAATACCCATGCTTTTTATGGTACCGATGGGGTTTTGACGTTGAGTGATCCAGATGGCCTGGATACGGGTGTCTTTACCGGTTACCTGGGTGAAGACGGGCTTGTAGGTCGGGTGACCAACGTATCCATCCAAATTTCAACGGAAGTTAAATTTTTTCACGAACTGGGTTCTCGGGCTCCCAAGGAGTTAAGGGCAGGCAATATTATCATCGAGGGAACGGTCGAGCGGGCTTTTATTAACGGCGCGCTTCTAAAATTAATGTTGGGCCCATATGCTGAAAATGAAGAAACTACCGGTTTTAGGATCCCCAGTTTCAATATGAAAATTATCCTCGACAATTTAATGCCCCCAGGAGATGCAGGAAATAGTATTCTAACGGTTTACGGCGTCATGTTCGATACCTGGCAATTTAGCTTACCGGAAGATGACTTTGTCCTTGAAAAACTATCTTTCAAAGCCAAACGCATCAGTATCCAGGATACTGAAGTTCCCACATAAGAGGTGATCTAAACAAAATCCATGAGGTTTCCTAGGAGAGAAAAACTATGTTTATTACCCCCGAAGAACTTTTAGCCGGCAAAGAAATGACCTTTGAAATCGAGATTCCACCCGAAATCCTGTATCCTACGCCAGACGGTAGGCCCCCCGAGGGTGAACCCAGAAAAAAGATCAGGCTTCGACCCCTTACCGTAAAGGATGTTCAACTCATCGCCAAAGCCGCCAAAGAGGATGAAGTCTTGACCTCCGTGCTTATGATTCAGAGGGCCGTCGTAGAGCCTAAACTTAAACAAAATGAAATTGCAGACCTGCATAGTGGACTGGTCCGCTTTCTCGTTGATCGCATCAACCATATCAGTGGCCTGAGTACAACTGAAGATGAAATGCGAGAAATAACTGAGTCTCCCATCGTACAAGCCTTCTTTGTGCTGGCAAAGGAATTTAATTGGACCCCCCAACAGGTGAAGGAAATGACGGTTGGGCAAATTATCAGTTACCTGGAATTGCTCAATCAGGCTAAAAAGACTTCTCCATTTTGATGAGAACCGGTATTACCAGATTTTTAGTAAAAGCTACGGGTCCTTCAAGGTTACGTTCCGAGCTCTGTCTAAAAACTAAACCGCTGGGTACCTTTTTAAAAGCTATGGATGCTATCTGTGTTTTACAGACCCAGGTTCCCAGAGATGTCCTGGAAGGTGGCGTTTTGACCTTAATGAGCGGGCGTTTACGACAGTTACTTCAATACCCGGAACAATCTGAAAAGGTCATGGAGACAGCTACTCTGGATAGATGGAGATTTGCTTCTCAGGATAATTCTTCTGTTGATCTGGAAAGAGAAAAGCTCTCTTTAAGCCCGGTTTTAGCGAAAAAGTCCTCTGATCCGTTGGATTTATGGAAAGCTCCATTCCAAAGTCGGAAATCGGTTTTCCCCGCATCCCGGTTAAATCCCAAGCAAACATGGAAAGAGCAAAGGGATGTCGTCTTTAGAAGGCGTAATCGACAGGGACAACCAGTTACCTCTCTGTTGGTTAAGAAGCTTGGGGAATACCGGCAGCTAAACCAGGGGGTTCGGATTCCGGAAGGGGATTTAAATCAATCGACCAGGGTTGAAAAGGATCAAGGGGGGAATGGAATTTTATCTCCAACTTTATGGCGTAACGCCTTAGAATCAGCATCTCGACCCGAAATACTTAAACCTTCAGAGGAAGGAGGAAGAAGGAATCAAACCTCTTTTTCAACCTTGTCGGGCCGTACTCTGGCATCTCGGTCCTGGCCTGAAATGACCGGACAACAGATTGCTCAAAGGCTTCACGCCTTTGTCTCCGGTCAGGGGGGGTCTGATTCTTCCCAACGGATTCAGAAGATAACACCTATCAATTCGTCGGAGAAAGTGGAGATTCAAAACATTTTCAATATCGATGTAGAGGCTTCGGAGGGTAAGGAGATGGGGTCCCTTAGGGATCTGTCCGAAAAAATCGTCCATATCTTGCGGGAACAGGCTTTACAACACGGGATTGATATCACATGAAAATCAAACCTATGCTGGGATCTTTTGCCCTGGAGGGTATTGAGTACATCGAATCCTCGGAAAGCCGGGCGCTGGTGGAGCATCGGGTTCCGGGTCTGGCGGGGAATTATTTCCAGGATATGGGAACCGTACCCAACGCCATTGTGATCGTCGGTACCAGACACGGGGATGAGGCTCGGGATACTTTTTTGAATGGAATTCGAGAGATTTTCAATAAAGGTGAACCAACAACCTTCGTGGCCGATATCAACACCGCAACCGATATCACCGAGGTGATCATCGAAGATCTGGAGGTTGTGGAGGTTTCAGGGAGCCCGGATAGCTTCCGGTATCTGATCAAATTACGAAAATATGTTAAGCCGCCGGAGCCTCCTGCAACAAATTTGCTGGACACCGGAATTTTGGAGGATGCCATGAATTTAGTAGATACGGCCATGAATGCCATAGATACTTTGTCCTCCATCCCTAACTTTGGAGATCCCACCCAGCCTTTACGTCAGGCATTGGATGGGATAAAAGCGGCTACTACGGGCCTGGATACCGTTGTCACCGATCTACGTAATTTGTTTGGCCCATAGAATCGGGAAAAGCTTTATGGGACTTTTACAACAGCTACCCACGCAAGAACAATTAACAAATATTCTGGCTCCCGTGCTGGGAGATGAAGCCGCAGGAACAGGAGTCGCCGGGGTGTTGAAACTTTTAGAGAAGATCAATCCATCCCATTTGTCGGCGTCTCTGGCAATAAAACTGGATCAGAATTTTTCTGCCCGGGTTTCGGTCAACACCGACGCAGTGACCGGAGGAGCATCAGCCCAATTCCGGCAGGCGGTGAACGCCTTTCCGGATCCACCTTCCTTAATTCAACCCCTTAATGCCAGGCTGGAAAGCCTCAGAAACCTTTCCGCAGACAATCTTTCTGGACAACTGCTGACCGGTCTCCAGGGGCTCCAAAATATTGCGTCACTTATTCCACCCAGTGCGCGGGAATTGATCACCGAAGCAGCCGATCGAATGACACAGATCAAAGGTGAGTTTATCTCCGGCGAATTCGGCCAGATCAGGCAATGGAGCGAGAACGTTCAAAGGTTATATGAGGAGATTCAACCGCTCCTCCGGGGTGACCCCGGCACACTCGAAAATCGTTTGTTGGCCTATCTACGTGAGAAAGTTACCGATTTGGTGCGGCTGATCTTGCCGGGCGAGAACCTGGCCCTGGTCATTTCGGGTAATCTCGATGCGGCGATCTCGACCGAAAAGCTATCGACAATTAACACCCTTAAAGCCGATCTGATCAACGCCATGGACCGGGTCCGTACCGAGTTCGAGCAAGGCAACTTCACCAATACGACTCATTTTGCTTCTGTGCGGGCCAGCTTTCAACAACTGGTCGATGCCCTGGCTTCCATTACTATGACCCTGCGCCGTTTCCTCGATCAACCTATTGCCACTGCCGATGGGCTTTCACATGCCCTGCAACAACAATTCGAGAACTTCCTGCAGATCGAGATCATTGACCTGGGCAACATCCGCGATAAATTTACCCAAGCCATTGGGCACATTGAAGAAGCAATCCGCGGACTCGATCTGGATCTCATCCGACAGAAGATCGAAGGGATTTTCGATCAAATCAACGGAGTGATTGGAAAATTCGATCTGAGTCAATGGACAGGGAAGCTGACCGACCTGCAAAAACAGCTTCAATCTGTTTTAGATGCGCTCGACGGGGCACTGTTCGAAGCCATTGCCTCGATCCGTGCTGTCTTTACGCAAATCAAGGATACCCTGAGATCCATGGCTTCAACGCTTGGAAGCTACGACGAACAGGGTAACTTTCGCTTTCACATTCAGCAACAGATCGAAGACTTCCTTAACGGTGTAAAACAAACCCTGCAGGAGACGATCCGGCCTTTAGTTGATCAATTCAAAAACACCGTCGGGCAGGCATTACAGCAGGTGCGTGATGGTCTAAATGCCGTCAAAGGTGAGATTGAGAAGGTCAAAACACAACTTCAAGGAATGCTGCAAGGCATCAATGATCAGCTTCAGAGCCTGGACGTGGCGGGTACGGTCGAAGCGGTACGCCAGAAGTTGGAAGGGATGCTGAGTTCGCTGGGAAGTATTGATTTCGATCCGATTGTTGATCCTGTTGTCGCCCAGATCAACGAGATGCGCGATACGCTGAAGAAGATTGATGTTTCATCATTGAACGAATTTACCATCGGTGCCCTGAAGGTCTCGGTGGAAGTGATGGTAAAGATTGACTTTTCAGTTCAAATCACCGATGCGCTGATGGCAGAGTTCGACAAGTTGCTGGAGATTCCAAAAAAAGCCCTGGGTGAAATCGAGACCAGCGTGGAGAGTGTCCTCCAACGTTTTGGTCAGCTTGCACCGGAGGTGCTACTTAAGCCGCTGGACAACCTGTTTGCCCCGATTATTTCTCATCTGGATACGCTCAAATTGGAAGTGTTGCTCAAACCGCTGGATGAATGGTACACGCGTGCTCAACAAGAACTGGACAGGGTCTCACCCGCCATGCTCCTTAAACCTTTGATCGATCTACACGCCCAACTGGCTGGTGCATGGGATAAGATCTCACCTGTAGAACTGATTCGCCCACTGCGAGAAGCGATAGACGATATCAAGGCCCAGGTTCGAAAAATTGACGTCACCGGGCTCTCAGCTAAATTGAGCGAGGTAATTAATCAGGTGAAAGGAGCACTGGATAAGATTTCTCCGGATCGCCTGCTCAACCCCTTGGTGGGAGCATTCGACAAAATCATGGCTGCACTGGATAACTTTGATCCGGCTATCCTGCTAAAACCGCTCACAGATATCTTCAATGTGCTGGCCGCACCTCTGGCCAATCTCACATCGGATCACGTGGGATTAATCTCAGAGATCTTTGCCGTTCTGCGCAGCGCCGTGGATGCCTTTGATCCAAAGCGAGTTTTTCAGGTCGTGAGAGAAAAGGCCACCACGGTGAACGGTCTACTCCAACAACTGAACGTGGGGGGACTGCTCGCATCGCTTAAAGGACCCTACGATTCGATGCATGCTTCCTTTGAAGCCCATGGTGGCCCGGTACACGTTTCATTGTCTGCCTCTGTAGAAGACTTAAATCCGTTGCGCAATGCTGCCATCACGCAGGCCGTGAACGATCTGCAACACGCCCAGGTACAAATCAACACGCTGGCACATCTTGAGCCGTCGATGGATCTGATCAACCGATACAACACCGAGATAAGAGAAAAACTGGAATCGCTGATTCCGATATGGGCTAAAGAGAACGTCTCTCCCGATTCCATCCGACGTGTGTTTCGATTAGCCAATCCCTTAAACCTGACTACCGAGATCCATCAACTCTACGATGCTATCAAGCAGCAGTTACGGAACTTTGATCCGCGTATTTTGCAGGAGCAGATTAAAGTCTCTTTTGAGCGGTTGAAAACAGCCCTCTTTTCGCTTGACCCCCAGGCGCTTACCCATCAGGTGCAAGAGGTACTCAACGGGTTATTCCAACGACTGGACGGCCTTGATTTACAGTTAATCCTTAATGAGCTGAGCGGTGCTGCAGACGAAGTGAAAACGATCATCGTCGGCCTGGACCCGGGACCGATTATCGTCCAACTACAAAATCTGGTAGACGAGGTAAAGGGGTTGGTGGCTGCCTTACAGCCTTCTCAACTGTTAAGTGAGTTAAACGAACCCTTCAAGTTATCGAAAGAAATTGTTGCCGAATTTGATCCGTCTACCTTCAAGGAGCCGCTTCAGGCCACGTTTGAGAGCATTCAGAAAGTGTTGGAAGCCGTTGACATAGGGGTTATCCTTCAGCCGTTGACAGATCGGCTAAATCAGCTACGTGGTGAGTTGGCGACAGGGCTGAAACGGACTGAAACGGCATTTAATGGAATGATTGCGGCTATTCCGGTGTGAGGATCGAGAAATGGCATTAAGAGGCAAACTATATCAATGTCATCTCTGTAGCTACGCAGGTCCGCAGACCGAAGGAGTGAAGGCCTTCTGGGCCCAGGGTTTGACCCCTGTCGGGGACCGTAGGCTGGACTCCATGGAGACGGTAGAGCTGGTTGTGATGGTACAGGATAGCGAGCTATTACCGGATGCAAACACGCCAATTCGTTTCGATATCCTGGAGGAGGATTTCCTCCTGACCGGTGGCTCGGATGATCGGGTGGTCTCAATTCTCGGCTCAGGCGCTTCTCCTTCTGCTGAACCGTTTCCTCAGATCGAACACCGTATCAACCGGACATGGATACTGGGCCCAACAGACACCCTGGAGGATGCCGTTACACGCTTTGTCGAACAGAACCCAACAGATTATGCTGATTACTTATTGATTCTCAACGATCCCCTTGAAACCGATCTGTATTACCTCGTTACCTGGTGGAAAGCTGCGTATCTCGATGACGTAGCCGGCGATTCTGAATTCTACTTTATCGTGAATATGGGCAACACTTTCGAAGATCAGAGCCAGCCGGTACTGAACGTCCGGGAAAAGCAAGCCGCCTACGCGGCCCCCCCCGGTCTGCCCGATATGACTGGTGAGCAGGTGGAGGCTGTCAGGGGCGATACGGTAGAAGAAGACGATGCCCTGCCACCGCCCAAAGAGAACGCAGTCGATGAACCGCTGTTCAGGGAAGTAGCGGCGCAGATCGTGCGCGGTTCCGGCATATTGGACCTTATCTCCGAGACCGGCACTCAGGATATCTCCTCTACACCACCGGTACCGGTCATTCCATCGCCTGGAATTGGAGTAGCTCCCCCGGCGGATGATTCGGGACTGGTCTTTCCTCCCCTTGAGATCATCGCCGGGGAGGAACTAAGTGATTTGGAAACTCCACCGGAGGAGGCGGATCTTTATGGTACCGGTTGGCCATTCATTCATTGGGAGGATGAACCGAATCAGGATCAGGTGATTTCCGGAGCCAGCGGCCTTAGCGATCAGACGCTGATAATTCTACCTGACTGGAGCTGGATCGCAGGAGATCCAGAGGGAAGCAGATATGTTATCGCCTACCAATTGACGCGGGCCATTCAATGGGGTAAGGCACTTTTCGGCCCGCAATCATTCGCGGTTATCGAAAGCCCCCTTTACTCGTCGGGGCAGCGATTCAAACATGGCCCGCCACGGTATTATGTGATTCCAACCTGGCAGTATTACGTGACTCCACCTTTACCCGGAGCACAGAAGAAGCCGTTTTCTAGTGCTGAGTTAGAAGGGCAGCCGGCCGTTGATGCGACGGGAACCTTTCAATTCAAAGAGGTCAGAGTGCGGTACTGGCAATTACTTCTGACCGATAAGAAGACGGACCTGGCAGGCATCTTGCGGATTATCGGTACGGCTGATGATCTGTTCTTCTGGCCCAGGGTAGGATTTGTGGAAACCGAGCTATTCCGGCAGCTCCGCGAGGAAGGAATGGATCCATCCGGCGCGCTACCCATGGATCCGCAGCTCAAAGACCGAATCGTGGCAACGGTCTTCCCACCCATTGATACTGCCTTGGTAACCGATGAAGACCGTACGGAAGCTCTCCTGCTCGCTCTGGACCACAATGCCTTTGATCTCGTGGGTGCAGAGAAGCGGTTCAAGTATCTGGAGTTCCTGATCGAGCGCTTTGGCATTCTGGGTGACGAAAAACTGGATAAGGCCATCTTCGAGATTCTGAAGGCCGTGGAAAGTAAGGTGGAACTGGACAGAATTCGGGACAAGTTGGGCAAGGAGAAGATGGCCAAGCTGGTTCGCAACCTGGATTCCAACCTCTGGAGTTTGCTGACCATGCTGGGAAAGAAGTTAGCCAAGGAGCTGCCACCCCAGGAGTTCAACCTGGAATTCTTCCTGGAAATCCTACAACTCGGCACCCTCGGGACAGATTCGAAGGAGCCAAAGAAGATCCTGGGTGCGGTTTCACGGCTTAGTTGGGGGCCAACGGGCCTGCTCTTTACCCCTGACTATCTGGAGGATCTGAGACAGGGCGCGCTCAGTCTGGTTCGATTTGTCCCCAATGCCATCAAGGACCTGTTCCATCTCATCACGAACCCACAGCAACTCATCGACGCGGTCGGACAGCTCATGAAGCTGGCGATTACCATCGATCTGGCCCGTATCCCTCTACCGGACAAGAAGGAGGGCGAACCGGCCTGGCTGACGCGGGCCCGTGCCGAGCGGGATAAGGCACGGCAAACGCTCAAGGGGTTGTTTGAGGGGTTGCGTGAAGGATTCCGGGATGGTTACCGGGCTGCAAAGGAGCTCGGTGTCACCGAAGACGTACTACGGCGTGTGAAGTGGACCATCCTTTGGGAGGTTCTTTCTCTATTCATCGGTGTTGGAGAGATTAAAGCGGCTTTCAATCTGGCACGTATTGGCATCGAAGCGGCTTCGATTGCAGTTCTTGCCGAAAAGTTGACCCTGACCGAACGAGGGGTGGAGTTTTTCCGCGTCTTTAGTCGTGTCCTTAGCCGGGAGAGCCGCTTGATCGCTGCCGAAGAAGAGGCTGCTCGTGCCCTATCCCACCTGCCTGTAGAGGATCTGCGGGCCACAGAGTCTGCACTGACTAAGGCTGAGGCCGAAGGGGCACAGACGTTCGAGCAACTACTGGCAAAAGACGCAGGCGCAGCGAAAACATTGGTCAGAGCACGACAGGAGGTTGAGGCGATGGCCGTTTTGATCCGCAAGGGTGGAGGTGCGGCCACCGAAGCAATCGAGAAGGCTTTTGCCCGGTTGCGCTCCTCAGCACGTCTTTCCGAGCGAGAGTTGCTGACCGTCATGGAAGCACTCCCCGAGGGTGAAGGAACACGGTTCGCAGAGGCTGTGAAGGCACTGTCAGAAGAGGCCCTGACCGGCGCAAAAGCCTACACCACATCTGAGTTCTTCAAGCAACTGGCATCCCGTCCTGAATGGACAAAGGCCATTGTTAAAAATGAAAAGGCGTTCGGTGCGATCTATCGCCATGCAGGTGGTGACGTGGCAAAGGTGGATACCATGTTAGCCGCCCTGGACGACCTGGGGCGTGAATTAAAGTACGAGGCAAAAGCCATAGAGGCTGTGATCCGCGACGTAGAGAACGGTGAAGCCACTGTACTCAAGCGCCTCGCGGAGGGGCCAAAGACCCCCAAACCCCAGATCAAGCCGCCCGCAGAGCCACCCCGGAAGGCCCCGCCCTCCGGGGGCGAAATTCCCCCTTCACCACCACCTACCACGAAAGCTCCTCCAGACCCTCCGCCCGGGGTGAATGAACAGGTCTATGACCTGTTCAATCGGGATGTTGCCTTCTATCAACAGAAATTCGACACACCGATGCGTGAAGCCGTAGATGCTGCGGTGAAAGCCGAGCGTGGGACCTTCCGCAGTGTGGTTACTGAGCTGGCCGAGGATGCCTACGCCAAGCGTAAAGCACGGTTTCTGGAACGATTGGCAAACGAGGGTGCGACCGAGGCGGAGTTGAAAAATGTAGAGAAGGCCTTGGATGCCCTTAATGACGAGTTCAAATTGCGTGCAACGCAGGCCGCGGAGCGTATAGCTCCCGATGATATTGCCAAACGCATGAGCGGCCTGAAGAAGTATCAGGACGCCGCACGGATTCGCCGCCGTGAGATTGAGCAGCGTATCAAGGAGTACAGCAAGCGTGCCCGCAGCCGCTTCTCCACACCGGAGGAGAAAGCACGAGCAGCCGATCGTGTCAGGGCATTGAAGAACGAGCTGGAGGAATTGAAGGCCTGGATCCAGGATAGTGCAGCTCGCCGCAAGGAGCTGGAAGATCTCGCAAAAACCATCCAGGATAGCCTGTTCCTGAAGGATCGGCTCGTCAATGGTGGCGAGAATATGCTATACAGGCTTTGGGTCGACATGAAGTTCCGCCCCAGGGGTCGTCCCCCGGTGAAATCACCGTTCGAGAGATATGTCAGCCGCCGTATGGGGGAATTTCGCGGTCTGTCCGGTGAGATGGACCTGGCCTTTCAATTAGGGCCGGAGTTTGACCTGCTGAAGGCACCGGACCGCTTTGTAACCCGTAAAGGTATCGATCTCATCGCGTTGCGACGGTCCGATAAGATGCTTGGGATCCTGGATAATAAATCGTTTGTTCGGAAACTGCTCAAGGATGTCTCCGCTCTGACACGAAACCTCGTCACCAACCTGCGTGAAGATGTTCGTGAATTCCGGTTACTCGCCAAACGATTCGCCGATGTACCCCCGGATTTCATCGAGGCGGCTGATCGGATGGAGCGCGCCGCTAACGATATCGAGAAAGTTCTGGCCCGCGTTCCACCCGGCCAACCGATGCCCATCGAAGCGCAGAAGGAAATTGCCGCTATCCTGGAGAAGAACAACATACGACTCCTGGTGACAAACGTGGGAGGCCAGACGGAGGCCCTTGCACCGGAACTGGGGAAGTACATCCAGTTCTGGGACGTGCAGAAGCCCGGTGTGCTGCCACCGGTGCCTCCTCTGCCACCATGATCCGGTCTGTAAGCTTAGACTGAAACTCGAAACGCACGGAGAAAGCCATGTATAAAGTTCATTACAAACTTTCTATCGGGGATTGGATGGTAAATTCACAGGACGATCTGCGTACCGAATTCATTACGCTGGAACTCAACCATTCGACGAATTTACCTGCTGATACCTGTCGCATCTCAATCTATGCACCGCCAGCGCCACAACCTGGTTTATTAGAACAGGCAGTAAGCGCAGCCGCCAGCGCTCTCGGCTTTGGCAATGAGGAGAAGGAAGAATCCTTCTCTATACAGGTACGTGGCAAAGCAATCAAACAGGGTGATCGGCTCACCGTCGAGTTAACCGCCGGTGACCGCTCCGGTAAAGTCATGACGGCCGATGTGCAATCCATTGAATCGTCTTTTGGTCAAACAAAAATCGTGGGTACAACCGGTAAACAGAAATTGGCCAGTACCCGTATCAACCAGGTCTATGAAAATCAAACCCTGCGCCAGATCGTTGAAAACCTCTCCCGCCAGGCTGAAGTAGAAACCGGTGAAATCGAAACGGGTAGCTCTTATCCCTACTTCATAGCTCACGAATCGAAGAACCTTCTGAAACATATTTGCGAACTGGCCATGCGCGATGGACTGGATGCCTACTTTGATACAGATAATAAACTGACCCTGAAAAAGTTTAACAAGTCGAACCCCGATCACACGTTCTACTTCGGTATTGATATCCTCGACCTCCGGATCTCCCATTACCCGGTGGCCGGTGATCCTATTCTGGTCTATGGAGAGAGTCCGGCCAGTCAGCAAGGAGCAGATACCTGGCATTGGATTGCAAAGGATTTATCGCCTTTTCAAAGTGAAGTCGGTCAGGGCAAAAGGACATTGAGCCTTCAAGACGGAACCATCAGAACAAAAGATGCAGCAGATCGTCTGGCTACTTCTAAGTTCGGTGCTATTAAAGATTATTCTACCTGGGGACAGATGAAAATTCTCGGAAACCCCAAGGTGAAGTTAGCCGATGCCATCGAAATCAAAAATGCCCAGAAGCCAGAATTGAACGGACTTTTCAAGGTTATTTCTGTAGGTCACGTTTTCAATAAACAACAGGGTTACCTGACTTTCATCGGCTTTACAGGACAGGGTGGGGCCGAAAAGGCCGGCAATCTTCTGAACCAGTTAGCCGGAAAGCTGGCAGGAGCTTTAGGATTATAATGAGCGATTTGATCAGTTTAATACAGGCTATTGTTCGTGACCAATTACGAGGTTTCAAAACGGCAGAATGGGGGATCGTGACCCGGGTTTATTCCCATGAAAGTGCTTCGGATAAAAATAACTATCAATGCGACGTTCGATTGCGGGATTCCGGTCTGGAACTGAAACGGGTACCGGTCAGTACTCAAAGAATAGGGGCTGTTGCCATTCCCAACAAGGAGGATCTGGTCTTAGTTCAGTTTTTATACGGGGATATTCATACAGCCGTTATCACGGGGCGTATTTACAACGATAAAGACCATCCTCCCGAGGCGAAACCCCATGAGTTCGTTTATATTTGCCCTGACCCGGCTGAATCAGGAATTCGCCGAACATACCTGGAATTTCCCAAAGGTAACAAAATCTTACTCGATGACGATAAGCTCCAACTGGAAATGGGAAAAACCAAACTCACGGTGAACCATAACGGGGATATCATCCTGGATTCTAACAACCAAAATATCCTGTTAACCGATCAGAACGGTAACAATCTGATAGAGATTAAGGTACAGCAGGGGCAGATTAAAGTCCAGGGGAAGATAAAGGTCGTAGTCGAGGCACCTCAAATCGAGTTGGTGGAAAATGCTATGCATCCCCTGGTATTTGGCGATCAGTTATTGCAGTACCTGAATCAACTGGTACAGCTCTATCAAACCCACGTACACCCGGGAGAACTGGCCCTGGGGGTCTTTCCGGTGACGCCGGCCCCCCCCGTACCGCCTCTTCCACCGGCAACCCCTGCCCTGTTGTCTACACAGGTTAAAACAGGTTGACAGATCAAGGAGATCAAGATGGCACTGGAAGCTACCCATATGACGGAAGCTATAGAAGCAGCCTTTAAGAATGAATGGCAGGTGGTTAAAGGAACCCCGCTACCCGCTGCCGGCTCAGAGGATCGGCGATTGTTATTCGCCGCTATAGCACGCGGGATTTTGGAGTATTTGAAGGATCACGAAGAGGACATACTCAAGAGTATCACCGTCAAGGATCCGTCTGATACTGCTATAACTTATACCGTCGAAAAAATGGATCTCAATTTTAGTAAAGCTACCTAATTCGTAACTTAGTACTGTCAATAATTACTACGCCTGTTAAAGGGACCGTATGAGGTAGCGCGAAATACTCGTTCGTGAATTGTTGGGGCGAGCTATCATTTCGCACAACTCTCTTATAAAGTTAGTTTTGGGTAATTCTCGGCCCCCCTCCCCGGACGCGGAGACTGGGGGACACGGAGAATCTTGTCCCCGCGTCCGGAGAGGGGTGGGGGCAGAAAAGTACCATGGCCGATGAAATTTTTTTGGGTCAAGATTTCGATTTGGGTTTTATAGCCGATGAAGAAGGTCGGGTGTTTGCCGGTCCCTATTCACGGGTAGACCTGCAGGCAAAACTTCGTGAGGAGGTTGCTCCCCGTACAATGGACCTGAGGATGGTCAACGGAAAGGCGAATCTGATCCAGAGCTTGATTCTTCGGCTCAAAACAGAACGGGGTGAACTGGCCGGGTTAGGTCATCCCAATTACGGCTCACGGCATCATGAGCTGATAGGGGAACCAAACACAGAAGGTAACCGAAATTTGATTAAACTTTACGTGTTGGAATGCTTAAAGCAGGAGCCGAGGCTTGAAGCGATTCAAAGGATCGATGTGAGACCGAGCCAGGGGCGTGAGAATCGGGATAAGGTGGATATTTATATCACCGTCCAAATGAAGGGGTTTCCAGATCCCTTGAGTCTGGTGATTCCCTTTTTATTTGAAGGACCTCTGTAATGACTTTTGTTGCGCAACCCTACGAACAATTTGTAGATGACCTGTTGACCGCTCTTACAGGTGGTATGGTGCGGGAGGAACATCAGTTCATTGGAACCGAAGAGCCTTACGGCCTGGCTTCTCCTGGTGTCATACCGGCCAGCATCAAGGTATTTGGACAACGCCATGAGGCCTTTGCCCTCTTTGAAAGGGGTATTGATTATATTTACAACCAGGACCAGGAAGCCCTCATCTGGAAGTCCGATGGAAAATTACCTGATGATCATAGCTTTTTCTATGTTAATTACTATCTTGAAGAAGGTCAAAGAAGACTGACGGATCGAAATCCAGGTAGTGTGACCACCACGCTGGCCGAAGCTTTTGCGCGGGAATTTGCCGTTTTGCATAAACAAATGGAGTTGATTTATCGGTCGCCCTTCGTGGATCTGGCCACGGGTATTTCCCTGGATCATGTGGCTGCCTTACTCGGTTTAACCCGTAAAGATGCCAAGTTTGCCGGCGGTGAAGTTCTTTTTAAACGAAGTACTCCGGCACCGGGTGACATTACCATTCCGGCAGGTACTCTGGTTTCCACCGATCTGGGTTTGAATTTTGAAACCACCGATAAGCGTACGTTGCGCAAAGACCAGCTCTCAGTAATTGTACCGATCCGGGCCCAGGTAGAAGGTCCAACTGGCCGAGTCGAAGCAGGTACGATTAAAAACATCAATCGGCCGATCTTTGGAATCGAATCGGTTATTAATGAAGAAGCCACTTTTTTTGCCGCAGCTAAAGAAACCGATGAAGAATTCCGAAGACGTATCAAAGGAACTCTGGAACGGGCCGGAAAAGCAACCCTGGATGCCATTAAGTATCATCTTATTGAGGAATTACCTGAAATTACAGAAAGTAATATCCAGATACTAGAACGACCCGAAGTACCGGGTTTTGTAGAAGTCAAGCTGGGATTAGGATCCATAGAAGATGCAGACCTGGTGAGACGGGTCGAAGAGGCCATTTTCAACTCCAGAGCCGCCGGGGTACGCGTGGTGCATAACTTACCGACCCGCACGAAATCTGAAAGTACCCAACGGGCTGAAGCCGGGCAAAAACCCATTCCACGAGAAGAAGTAACTGCTCATTTTAAGGAAAAAGGAGATCCCCGAGCCGCGATTCATCTACCCCAGGAAACCCTCCGTCAAATGCCGGAAGGGCTTCTCCCCCTACAGGTTGAGGTTCTCCTGAGATTAGCAGAACGAAACCTTTCAGTGGCTCAAAAAGAAAGCATTGAGGATGCCGTTCGTGCGCAGGTGGTGGATTACATAGAAACCCTTCCTATGGGTGCTGATCTGATCTATAACAAGCTCCTGGGTCGGATTGTCCAATCTGAGGAGGTACTGGATGCTGTGTTGCTGGTTGGTGCAGCATCCGGTAAGGAGTTTTATAAATCTAATCTTGCAACCGACGGCCGCAAAGCAAAAACCGAGGTTTACCATGTCTTTGTAGGGTTGATGGATGAAACGGTATTCATCGAAGTGTTGGTACAACTGGAATCCAGGCGCCGGGATCAGCGGGCCGAGGTAACTCAATCGCTTCGTACGGCTATAACCGATGCCATCAATCGAGTGCTCGTAGCAGCCCGGGGCAAATTGCTGAAAACAGATATAAAAACGGAAATCAGCGCCGCCCTTGAAACCGTTGCACCCCACCTGCAGCTTATCGCCAGCAATGCCGTTGTATTAAATGCCGAGTATGAGGAAACCGGACGATTGCTCAATAACACCGAAGAAGTCTCTTTAGAAGAATACCAGGTTCCCGAATTACGAGAACCAAACATAAAAATATGGGGGGTATTAGATGGCCAGGTCTGATCGTATTCTGAGTTTTTTTCCGGCATTCTATAGAGCCACCGATCGCACAAAGTTGCTTTATGAAGTAGTACGGTGGTTAGCCCAACCTTTGGAAGAAGCTGATACCCAGCTTTTTCGTATCCAGCGGGCCCATCGTATAAAGGTGGCTGAACAGGCAGAGGATATCATCCGGCTTGCCGCCACCTTGAATCTTACCGCGTTTCATTTCGAGGATATCTTGACTGATAGAACTCTAGAGTACAGTCAAAAATTAGATTTGATGCGGGAACGGGTACAGCGAATTGCCAGGGTCCACCTGACAGGCCTGGGAACACCCGGGGCGGTGATGGAGAGTGTGGCCATCTTCTTGAACGCAACCCTGATCCCTGAGCGTCCAGGTGATCCGCTTATTAAGCATATCGATAAAGAGTTGTACTCCCACAAAGCGATAATTGAGTTCTCCCACCTCCCTGAAAAACCCCGGGAACGAATCTATCTGTATGAAAATCCATTTTGCCGCAAGAAAGTAGAACCGGTTGAACGCTGGCCCTTGAACACGTGGGCCATTGAAAATAAAAATGTTGAAGTTTCCCCAATAAAACTGGTTCTCCAGGGGATCGGCGATCGTACCGTTTTGCCCAGTGTCTTCTGTCCTACCACAGAAGAAGGAATCTTATTTAACGGCATCATTCCCCATGGGAAAACCCTGGTCATCGATGAATCCCAGGGAGCTCTGCTGGATAATCGATCGGTGGATCAATGGCTTGTTTACTTTAAGGGAGGAAATTTTAACTTTGGCCGATGGAACGGCGTAGATTTTGTTCAGGAGCAGGTTGATTCTGTAGATCCCTTTGATGGCAATCTTGAAAACCTAGTCTCAGGTCCTTTCCAAAACAAAAAACCTCCCCTTACCATGCCTTTAGGTCGATCAGAATGGTATTTCAAAGTAGCCGAAGGGACCTACGATGGGAGTCCTTACGATTTTTCGGTGTACGTAACAAATCCAGAACCCATCGGAATTTATGATGAAGATTTCCATTTTGATGCCTGTGTTTTCGACTTTCCCGCAAGTGGTATCCTGGGTATGGCCTGGGATGAGCGAATTCCCTGTTCCTTTAAGCTGATATTACCGGCACATATTCCCCGGAAGCAAAGTCAAACCTCCACGTCTACCCAGGATACGATTCAAATGGTAGGTCAAACGTCCCGTTTGATATGGCCGGCAATGAATCCTGTGAGCCGTATAGGAAGTATTTTACCTCGCTTTAAAGCAGCAGGGATTCGTGCCTTTGTAGATACGGCCAGGGATACCTGGATTTTAGGAGAGAGTATTCTTCGCGATCCGACTATAACGGAAGGTGAAGGAGTAGAAATCCATGCTACCCGATTACAGAACCAAAAAGCCGATGCGTTTGTACCGTTAGATACAACGTCCTAATCGTCATTAAATCCTGGAGGTCATTCCATGCCCGATGAAAAATTTAAGATTGGCATCGAAAAATTAAAAACCGTCCAATCGGTAAGTACCGGCGTAACTTTTTTGAAGCCCGGCCCAGGCGAAGCACCCTTGAAATCCCCGACTGAAACCCCTGTAGGGGCTACATCCCCTTACCCTCCTTCCCCCTCTCCCGGCTTAGGAGAGAAGGAGCGAGGGGGTGAGGGAATGGAACCTCTGGCACCCCTACCGGGGGCGCCCGGAAGTAATCCTTTTCAAGACCTCCCGTTCCCATCCCCGGGAGATCGAATTAAAGCCGATGATTTCAAGAAGTTATCCCAAAGTCTTAAAATCCTTTATGATATGTTTTTGCTTTCCAGTACCCTTTTTGGTCGCAGTTTTGAGGAGGCCAGATTGGCATTAATCTCTCAGCAGTATGGGATCTACAAAGTCTTAACCGTCTTCGGCACGGAGATAGAAAACCCTCATGACACGGCGTTGGATAACCGCAAGGTCCTTCAGGTTATGCCGGTGATACCGGGAGAGCGAAGGGTTATCATCATCTTGACCGAAGCGGTTGAAACCCGTCGTTTTGCCCCCAATCTATTAGGATTAACCTACCGGGAAGCTTCAGAAAGATTACGCGCGATCCTGGGAGATATTACCTTTCCGATGACTCCTATGAATACTTCCCAACTGATCGGGCTTTCTCTGGTCGAAGCTAAACAGGTACTTTCAAAATAAAAAAAGTAGAAAGGAGTTATAAAATGGCCATTAGTGCGAATCTTAATAGTTTTAAGAATTCAAAAGGGGAAGGAAGGTTAGGGAGCCAGCCTGCTACAGCCATGACCCTGTCTTCTCCAAAATCGTTTGAAACGACCCGGGTAATTCCACAACCGACCCAACCTTTGACCGGGGTAACTGCCGGGAGTCCGGTAACTACAGCTTTTATTCCAGAACTCTTAACCCAACCTGCTAAAGAAGCTCTCTCTTCAACTCAACCTTTGGCAACGGCGGTTGCTACAAAATTACCCGCGGCAACCTTTGTCAGGCCGGATATTCTGTTACCGTTTCTGCCGCCACTTCTCTTACCCAAGACAACAACCCAATTGGCCCGAGGGGCCATTGAACATCTTAACATGGCAAACCCGGCCACTGTGATGGAGGCCATTAATACGATTATAAACAAAAATATGGCGGCGGGTGGTCTGATGAATTATTTGGAACGTAAGGTTAAAGTCGGAGAAGTCCTCAATGAGCTGGCCAAAGACTGGACCGACACGACTAAACAAGATTTCGCCGAAGCGTTTAACATGGATCGTAACAAATTGGAGGTGATGGATCATATCGTTTCCATTGCCATCTTAAATGATCCAGAACTGGAGGAGGAGGTACGTATAGAAAATATGCCCCATACCACCGACAAAGACCTCCTGGAAAATCGCCGTATTGTCTGGCAGTATCCACCTCCCGGGACCCCGCTGGAACCCCCTTATTTGATTCTTGTGGCCGTGGAACATCAGGATGTCGTAAAGGCAGAGGAAGTCCTCCAATCCATTTTGGGAGAACTGGTCAGCTATCAGGGATATAAGATTCCCAAAACTGCCGCACAAAGGTTAAGATGAGAGGTTATGGAATTTAAACCTCCCCATTTAATAAATGTAGGGATTAAAGGTGAACGGGGCCTGGCCTTTCAGGAAGCGTATCTCTTTCGCCCCGATAAGCTTTCTGTTGAAGCCATCCTGGGTTTAGAGAAGGATTTTGTTCCCTTAAAACCCGGAGAAGAAACCGAAGTTCTCGTTCCGCTATCGGATTTGCCTGTCAATGCCAATGTTAAAAAAATCGGTGCCACCCTTCAAGTCACCGAAGATACCTCTCCGGTAAGACCAGAACAAACAACCGTGGGTGTAAAAAAGGATGAAGGCCAAAAGGAGACTTATCGGTTGGAAATCGACATGCCTACACGTCCCAGAAATGTTTCACTGAGATTGGATCAGGGAGAAGTATTCTGGACCTTCGCAGGTGGACTGGTCAACGATCAATACACCCTGCCTGATTTTGCAAAACAAGTCAATGCCTATCTAGATAAAATACAACCTGAGAACGGTCAGGTTATCCTTCGGTTCCTTATCAAATCGGATACCCCTGGGAAGGTCAAAATCAATATTAACAGGGCCGGTCTGGATTATTCCCTGTTACAGACCCAAACCTGGAAGAATCCCTTAGATGACACCATTCGATTTGACCGAAACCTGCCCTTGAGTTATGGAATGAGTGAGAAAATCCTTCTAGATCCCATATCCGATCCCATGGGTCACAGAATCAGAAAGATAGAGATGGACATCGGTGGTGAATTCGGTTCGGAAAGGCTACTTGGAAACGTTGAGAATCATGATGGGAAAGAGTTTGCCACGGTAAGTGGAGACTATTCCGTGGCCCAACGATTTATGTTGGAAACCTCTATGCAGGGAGTAGGAGTGACCGGGCTTTTTCAAATGAACGCCGGGGCAGAATTGTACGTCGCTATTCAAAACGACACAAATGGATTTCCTTCCCTAGAAGCCCCCTTAGCAAAGTCGAAACAGACCCTGGTCCCTACCGGAAAGAATGGAGACCCGGAATGGATTTTCACCGGCTTTCAAGCCCCTGTGGACTTAAAAGCCCAAACCCCCTATTGGATAGTCATCAAAGGAATCCAGGGGAAGGTTCGACTGGCCCTTCAAACCCAGACGGGTTATCTTCAGCAAATCCTTGTTAATCGGGGCGGACGTCTCTGGAAACCCCTACGGGGTCTGTCTGATCCAGCCTGTACGGCATTGCTCCGATTGGTTTATCTCCCTGGAATCGACAACCAAACAGCAGCGATCGAAATCGGTATTGAAGGGACCCAGAGGTGGCAACGGATTGATCCTAAACCCGGAGCACAAACCATTTCTTTTGATATCGAAACCTATAACCTCCAACAAGTGGACCTTAAGGTTAAATCCCATGCCCGGGGAACCTTAAGCCTTGCCAATATAATTCAAGAATATCACCGTTAGGGCAAAGCCGGGAATTTTATTGGAAATGAATGAGTTTCTTACGAGAGGTCAAAGTCTAAGGTCGCTTTATCTTCTATCTTCATAGGATATGGTGACCCAAAGGGTTATGAAAGTTTATTATGAAACCAAGACAAATTCGGGTTTTTGACGGTTTGCGGATTACAACGGAACATATGGACCATCTACAGGGGTCTTTCCACTCGGCTCTCCAGGATATCCGGGAAATTTTGGGACTTGGAAAAGTTTACTACGGTTTTAAGGTCCTACCCAGGGATGCCCATACCATTACCGTTCAACCGGGACTGGCTTTTGATTTCCAGAGGAATCGCATCGTTTGTGACGAACCCAAGGATGTGGAAGTGGTTTTCAAGCCCCAAGAAGATTCTCAGTATGTCTGTATCAAATATGATCAGGTTGAAGGAGGTCAGGTTGAAGGACAATTTACCCTGATATGGGATAATTGCTCGGTCCTGTTACGTGCAACCTTGCCGGAATCCAGAGAAAATTTAATTCCCATCGCCAGACTGATCAAACCAATGGAGGGAGAAGAAACTTTTCGAATCCTCAGTCTTCTTCCTACGGAGCAGACCGAAGTCTCAAAAGAAGTGCCGAATGGGGAAACTGAATCCCGGGACCGGGAGATTACAAAGGAATCAGAGAAGGATAAGAGTTTTGAAGAACCGGAAACACCTTTAAAAGAAAAAGATTCTTCGGCATCCGCAACAGAAGGTGTTATGGTCCGGGAAGGGATAGAAAATTCCCTCTCCGAAAAGCCACCCTCTGGGCGAATACCGTGGAGATTACGGGTTCGACAGGGTATTGAACGCTTAGGTGCGGATTCCGAAGTAAGTACAATCCTTTTAGAGCCGCTTAAAAAGAAATTGAACGGTGAAGACCGTTTCCAGAGCCCGGAGTTGCTTTTTACTTTAATTGAAAAAGAAGTCCTGTTAGATTTCCCCATCTCCAGCCTCTCCTGTCAAACTCTTATTTCCGCTAACTACAGGTCCCTGGAAGATCACGCTTTGCCGGAAGTCCGTCCAACCGAAGCGAGAACTCCGTCGGAGGTAAAGTTAGAACTTCAGTCTACCGCCCAGGGAGAAGTCACTTTTATCGATTCAGAGGTTACCCAGTTTGGTCTTTCAAAGATCCAGTATTACCCGAGTTCTAGATGGGAGAGCATAGGGGGGAGACTTTCCCTGTTAACGGAACTCGGGGTTGCTTCTTTACCTTTGGGTTTTCTTCTAACAAAATCGGAAAACGAGAGTTTACAATTTCTTATCCGAATAGACAAGGGAGAAAAGCCTGGATTCAAAATTGCCTGTAAGTTGTTGTGGAAAGGGGGAGTTACGGAGGAGATGATCCAAAAACTTGAAACTCAAAAACTTAATTTTACCTGGGAGACACTCCTGGCGTGGAAGGCGTTAGGGGAGTTACCCGAAAAGGAGGGTATGTAAAATGCCAGGTTCGATTTCAGGTCAAGTCCTAGATACAAGCGGTAAAGGGATTGAGAAGGCTAAGGTAAGCGCAAAGGATGTTGCAGGAGCTGCATCCGCCGAGGTATTGACAGATGTCAACGGTAAGTATGCTATTCCCAACCTAGCTCCTGGAAAATATACGGTTAACGTTCAGGCCGCAGGATTTAAAAGTCCTGGAGGGATGGAAGTTGAGGTAAAGGAGGGGCAGGATACTCCTCGGATCAACTTCAAACTGGAAGCAGCTCCGGTTGCACAGACCGGTTCAATAGCAGGTCACGTAACCAATGAAAAGGGTATGCCCGTGGCACAGGCTGTGGTAGAGGTCGTAGATGCCCAAGAGCAGATTATCGGATCAACAAAAACGGAAGCAAATGGGGATTATATCCTTGTGAATCTCCCGGCAGGGATTTATACGGTGCGTATCCAGGGCAATCAATATCTAGCAGCTCGAAACGTAGCCGTTATCTCAGGAATCAAGACCGACGGAATTGATTTCTCCTTGAATGTTGTCAAAGACTTCCTGGACCGGTTAGATGATGCCAGATTCAGTATTGAATCCCCCATCAGTATTGAAGAAGCAAACCAGGCGGTAAGTCTGTTCTCCGTGGTGAATCTTTTGCTGGCCGGAATGAGTCAGCGTAGGGTAGGTAATGAAGATAAAACCGATGTATTAGGGGTTTTAAACCTGTATTACGGATTACAAGAAGGATCGCTGGAACAAAGACTCCCTGTTGCAGATCCACGAATCTTGTGGAGTAAAGTAGAAGTAGAGCTTAAAGATCTGGCAAAGGATCTAGATCAGCTTCAATCTGACGTTGATTTTTTAAATCGAGAGGCCAAGAGGCAATTTAATCTGGGTACCAGCAACAATGTTCTTGGAAATGTCCAATTCCCGGGGTTATTTAAGCGATACGTCGAGATCGGGACAGATCCCTTACTATCCATTGATATCCGGAAGGAAGAACAGAACGGATTTTTTGATAAAACAAAGATAGCCCAGGCCGATGATTTGTTGAAAGAACTTAAGGCCCTACTTCTTCAAATTGTTAGATCACTAAGCAAATACGGCACAGCGGCTACCAAACGGGTAAATGAAGACTGGGCTGCCTTTGAAGCCCGGGCATTAGAGGTCTTGATTACGGTTGCCCGGGAGAGGGTATCCAAAGATGAAGATGACAAAAACCCCTGGGCTGTATTGGCCATACTTACCCAAAGGAATCGAGAAACGCAGGTAGCTCCTTATGTGGTATTGGGTCGACATGGAGGCAAGTTGCTCCGATATGCCATGGATATTTATCTTGAAACCCAGGATCAGTTGGATAATTTTGATCGAAATCACCTGCGGGATCTCTTTCAACGACCGGGTCAAGTGTTCTGGACAGACCGTATAAGAAGAGAAGCAGACGTTATCAAAAGATATCCTCTGTCAAATTGGGGATAAGGAGAGTTTCCCCTTACCTCCTATCCTTCCTGGGAGGTTCCTTGGACTCCTTTGAGAAGTATCTGTATCGGTTTAGTAGGGGAGCCTTTTTCTATTTAAACGTCCCCTAACCCTCCGCAGGCTTAAAAGGGTATTTTTGGAGGTAGAGAATTTACAGATCCCTTCTCCCGTTCGCCCTGAGTTTTCCAAGGACGACTCTCGGCCTCCGACCGGGAATTTGCCCCTAGACCAGGCTCAGGACGAACGGTCCAAAATCAAAAGACGGAAAAAGGTAAGGCCATTTCCTGAGGTGGTGAAAATGGCAAGGACCAAACCTTACGGCCCATTTATTTTTGAAAGCAAAAGCGTGGGAAACCATCCTTCTATCTTACCTCAGAGTAAAGAAAAAACCCTTCCCCAATAATTTTATTTTGACATTTTGAGACTCTACGGACATGATATTAAAAAATTTAAAGGCTGGGCAGTTTCTCTTTATAACCTCCTTGTTTTAGATCATATTTTCATTCTGTGAGAGACCGCCCTTTAAGGAAGGAAGGGGGTGAAAAAGATGCAAGACGAGGATAAAACCAGGGAACAACTCATAAGCGAATTAAGGGAACTGCGTCAACGGATCAAAGAACTGGAGGCAGCGGAAACCCATCGTACACGAGTTGAGGAGAAGCTACGCCAGCAGAATGCACATCTAACCGTGCTCCATGAAACGGCCCTGGCGTTAATGAATCGGTTAGAGTTAACGGATTTACTCGAAACTATTGTTACACGGGCTGGGGTGCTGGTAGGTACTTCACACGGATATATTTTCCTGGTTGAACCTGGAGAAGCTGAAATGGTAGGAAAAGTAGGGGTAGGAGCTTGTAGCGAATTTATCGTTTCTCGTTTGAAGCCCGGGGAAGGATTAGCCGGGAAGGTCTGGCAAACCGGGCAGCCTTTGGGGGTGGAAGATTATTGTACCTGGTCAGGTCGTCTTCCAGACTCCCGTTTGGACATTTTCCATGCAGCGGTAGCCGTACCCCTTAAATCCGGGTCGAAGGTTCGGGGTGTGATCGGTCTGACCCATCTTGAAAAGGGTCGAAAATTTGAAGATAACGAGATTACGGTATTGTGTTGGCTTGCCCAACTGGCTTCCATTGCTTTAGATAATGTGCACTTATATACCTTGGCCCAAATGGAGTTAGCCGAACGCAAGCAGACTGAGGAGATACTCCACGAAATGAATACGGTCCTTGAAAATGCCGTGGAAGGAATTTCCCGACTGGATACCCAGGGGCGCTATGTAAGTGTCAATAAAGCCTATGCCAGCATTACCGGCTATCAACCTGAAGAAATGATCGGTCTGGAGTGGCGAAAAACGGTACATCCTGATGACCTTGAAAAAATGTTCGATGCCCACAAAATCATGTTGAAAGAAGGTAAGGTGAAGGTTGAAGCCAAAGGTTTACGTAAAGATGGTTCTGTTTTTTATAAAGAACTTACCCTGATCAGCAACATGGATCGGAATGGACAGTTTAAGGGTCATTATTGCTTTATGAAGGACATCACCCAACGTAAGCATGTCGAGGAGGCATTAAGAAAAGCCTATGACGAGTTGGAACTTCGGGTTGAAGAGCGAACTGCCGAGCTTTCAAGAGCCAATGCCATCCTGAAGGAACAGATTGCCGAACGTAAAAGGGCTGAGGAGAAGTTACGCCAGCAGAATGAATACTTAACAGCCCTTCACGAGACCACCCTGGCGTTAATGAATCGGCTGGAGTTAAACGATTTACTTGAGTCTATTATCGCGCGAGCAGCAGCCTTAATAGGTACACCCCAAGGATTTATTGCTCTGGCCAGGCCTGGAGAGGATAAAATAACGATCCAGGTCAGTGTGGGGGTTGATCACAGCAAGTTCCTGGGTTATCAACTAAAGCCGGGGGAAGGTGTGATTGGAAAAGTTTGGCAAACCGGTCAACCTTTAGCCGTTAATGATTACCGTAACTGGCCGGATCGTCTATCCGAGCCTAAATTCAATATTTTCCGCGCCGCTCTTGGAGTACCTCTCAAATCCGGCTCACAAGTGGTAGGGGTAATCGGTTTGGGTCATCTGGAAGAGGGGCGGCAATTTGGGGAGGACGAAATTACCTTATTAGGTCGGTTTGCCGAGCTGGCTTCCATTGCCCTGGATAATGCCCGACTTTATACGGCCGTTCAACAAGAACTGGCCGAGCGCAAGCGTGTAGAGGAGACGTTAAGAAAGCAACAGGAAGAACAACAGATTATATTCGATTCGGTACCTGCGATGATTTGGTATAAGGATAAAGAAAATCGAATCTTACGGATCAATAAACCGGCTGCCGAATCCACAGGCTTACCTGTAAAGGAGATAGAAGGAAAGTCTGCCTATGAACTCTACCCGGAGGAAGCCACTCAATATTATAAAGACGATTTAGAAGTGCTAAATTCTGGAAGACCGAAATTCGGAATCATCGAGCAACTGCAAACCGCCTCTGGAGAGAAGCGATGGCTTCAAACCGATAAAATTCCCTACCGGGATGAAAAAGGCGATATCGTCGGTGTCATTGTTTTTGCCAGGGATATCACGGAACGTAAGCAGGTAGAAGAGAAACTCCGCCAGCAGAATGAATATTTGACGGCGCTCCACGAAACGACTCTGGCATTGATGAATCGTCTGGAATTGGATGATTTACTCCAGGCCATTGTTGTACGGGCCGGGGCCTTGGTTGGTACTTCCCACGGATTTATCCGTTTGATCGAGCCGGGAGAGACCGAGACGGTGGGAAAGGTAGGAATAGGAGCTTTTAGCCCGTTCATCGGACAGCGACGGAAATCCGATGAAGGATTAGGCGGGAAAGTTCTCCAAACCGGCCAGATAGTGATGGTTGAGGACTATCAAACCTGGCCCCATCGCTTGCCGGATCCCCGTCTTGATGTTTTCCATGCCATGGTGGGAATACCCCTTAAATCTGGCTCCCAGGTTATAGGGGTCATAGGGCTTGCCTATCTGGAAGAGGGCCGGAAATTCGGAGATAATGAAATTATGATCTTGAGCCGATTCGCTGAGTTAGCTTCCATTGCCGTGGATAATGCTCGATTATATGCAGCCGTGCAGCAGGAATTGATGGAACGCAAGCGAGCTGAAGAGGCCCTCGGTCAAAGTGAAGAGCGCTATCGTGCAGTAGTTGAACAAATCACAGAGGGGATCGTGCTCTGTGACGTTCAAACTAAACGCGTTTTGGAATCTAATGCCGCCTTTCAAAATTTGTTGGGATATACCGCTGCGGAAATGCTTGACCTTACCCTTTATGATTTTATTGCGCACGACCGGGAAAGCATTGATCGTAATATCCAGCATATTTTGGCTGAAAAACACTATTTCGCCGGAGAGCGGCTTTACCGTCGTAAGGATGGATCCCTGGTATATGTAGAGTCCAGTGCCGATCTTATCTCCTATAATAAAAGGGAAGTTTTATGCGTGGTGGTTCGGGATATTACCCAGCGCAAAAAGACCGAAGAAGTCCTGGCTGCAGAAAAAGAGCGTCTGACCGTAACCCTACGTTCCATTGGAGATGGCGTCATTACCACCGATACGGAAGGGAAAATAGTTTTACTCAATCAAGTTGCAGAAGCGCTTACCGGCTGGACCCAAGAAGAAGCTTTAGGCAAGCCTCTGGATGAAGTCTTCCACATCGTCTATGAAAGGACCCGGGAACGCTGTGAGAATATCGTGGCGAAGGTGCTAAAAACAAATGGGATTGTTGGGCTTGCCAGTCATACCGCTCTTATCACCCGGGGAGGAATGGAAAGAGTTATTTCCAGTAGTGGGGCTCCGATCCGGGGTAAAGATGGTAAGATTATTGGCGTAGTGCTGGTCTTTCGGGATATTACCGAACGACGAAAATTGGAAGGAGAACTCCTCAAGACACAAAAATTGGAATCGATCGGGATCCTTGCCGGAGGGATCGCCCATGATTTTAATAACATTCTAACGGCCATTTTGTTGAATATTTCCCTGGCCAAGATGGAAACAAAACCGGAGAGTGACCTGTTTAGAAGATTGATCGAAGCAGAAAAAGCTTCCTTACGGGCGAAAGACCTGACCCAGCAATTACTGACCTTTTCCAAAGGTGGGGCACCCATTAAGAAAACGGCTTCTATCGTAGAATTGATAAAGGACTCGGCTAACTTTGCTTTAAGAGGATCTAATGTCCGATGTGAATTTTCCATAACAGAAGACCTCTGGCCCGTCGAGGTTGATGAAGGTCAGATGAGCCAGGTTATCCATAACCTGGTCCTCAACGCTCAACAAGCCATGCCAGGAGGCGGAACGATTCAGATACGGGCGGAAAATAAGATCATCGATTCAGAAAGGGGTAAAGACCTTCCCCTTCCAGTCGGAAGGTATATCAAGTTATCCATAATAGATAAGGGGATAGGTATTCCTGAGGAACACCTGCCTAAAATTTTTGATCCCTACTTTACAACCAAACCCAAAGGAAGTGGATTGGGACTTGCAACTACCTATTCCATTATCAAAAAACATGCAGGTTATATCGGGGTAGAATCTAAAGTAGGTGTAGGAACTACCTTTTATATTTACCTCCCGGCATCTAAAAAAGAAACCCTGACCCAGGAAGATCAGATTAAACAAGACCTAAAGGATCAAATAAAAGTAAGCAAAGGAAGGGTTCTCATTATGGATGATGAAGAGATGATCCGAGAAGCAGTCGGCCAAATGTTAAAACAGATGGGTTATGAGGTAGAAGCCGCCAGAGATGGCGTTGAAGCCATAGAGCTTTATCGGCGTGCTAAGGACTCCGACCGACCCTTTCATGTGGTAATTCTGGATCTGACAATACCGGGGGGCATGGGAGGTAAGGAAACCATGAAAAGATTAACCGATTTGGATCCCGGGATTAAAGCCATTGTATCCAGCGGATATTCCAACGATCCCGTCATGTCCGAATACCAACACTATGGGTTTAGAGGAGTTATCACTAAACCCTATCAAATCGAGGAATTGAGTAAAATGTTGCAGAACCTAATCCTGGAAACAAACCCATAAACTTGGGTTAAATTCTATAGAGGGGCACGGCGTTGCGTACCCCTACTTTTAGTGGGGAGTGCAAGTGTAAGATCTGTAATCTCTTCTGTAAACCCAAAACCCCCTTGCTTGACCAGATATTCAATTGATTCCTGCTTTTTAAATTCCTCTAGGAAGTTAACGATTTCCAGTCGGCCAGAAACCGCTCTAACCCTATGTCTGTTAGAGGATGTTTCAGGGCCTGCATAAGGATTTTATAAGGTACCGTAGCAATATGGGCTCCGGCCCTGGCAGCTTCCACCAGGTGGATGGGATGGCGGATGCTGGCAGCAATAATCCGGGCCTGGATAGAGTGACGATTCCAGACTTCCCGGATTTCTCGAATCACCCTCATCCCATCATGGGAGATATCATCCATCCGACCAATGAAAGAGCTGACATAGGTTGCACCGGCTCGGGCAGCAAGTAGCGCCTGATTGGTGGAAAAAATCAACGTCATATTGGTTTTAATCCCATCCTGGGAGAGAATTTTAACTGCTTTAAGGCCCTCGGGAATCATGGGGATCTTAATAACTACCTGGGAAGACCATTTGGCCATGGCATAAGCTTCCCGAAGCATCCCGGTTGCTTCGGTGGACACTACCTCAGCACTGATAGGTCCCGGGATGATCTCGGCAATCTCTTTAATGCGGGTCTCAAAATTCACTCCTTTGCCTTCTTTGGCTACCAGGGTGGGATTGGTAGTAATTCCCGAGATAATTCCCAGGGCAGCAACTTCCTGGATTTCTTTTAAGTTTGCGGTGTCCAGATAAATTTCCATCTTCAACCCCCCTTGAATCCTTCATTGTCCCTGGTTAATGGCCGGAGAGGATGGCTCAAAAACAACGGACAAGGAAGTGTAAGGAATTAACCGATTATTAAGAATTGACTTCTACCAGCTCTTTGGGAATCCATTTTTTGGACCTGTCCAAAGCTACTTCATCAAAATCGGGAATCTGGGACAGAATCAACCAGCTAACCAGTAACTGACACATTTGCAACCCTGTCTTCTCCTCTCCCTGAGTCCACCAGTCTGATTCATGGGGATGATCCAGAAGGACGGTTCCGTTGATGATCTGTTCCTGGATCATCTGGACTCCTCTCCCCTCTACCTGTTCAGAGACTTCCAGAACCAGGGGATCCACATCGTTATGTACCTCGATTCCTTTTATCTCATTACAAAGCCAGGCCAGGTTCTGAGCAGAACCTCCCTGCACGGTTCGTTTTTGAATCACCATGGCATTGGTGACCGGTCTCTGTTCCAGAAGGGACATGGCCGGATAAAATCGAATAACTAAATCGGCATAGCTTTTTTGAGGCTTCACAAACCGTTCAAAATCCCGTTTTCGAGCCTGAACTTCTGCATTAAGTTGATGGGCTGTGTATCCTCGTTTCGCCGTATCCCGGTCCATTTTCCATTTCAACTTCAGTTCTTCATGGGGGTCCAAAAAGACCTTGAAATCGAATAAGGATCGCATCTCTTCCTCCATGAAAGGAAGCAACCCCGTCATCACAACTACACATTTAGGTATCACCTCCTTAGGTGGACCAAAAGTTCCATTACGATGATTATAGGTAGGCCGCTGAATGGATTCACCTTGTTTGAGTTTCTTGGCATGTTCTGCAATAAGGCGCATGTGATTACAACGGGGATCTAAAGGGGTCACTCCCTTTTTCCTTCGCTCCAGCCGATCCATAGAATGGTAATTATCTAAACTAATGGTGGTGACATTTTCACTTCCCAGAATTTGTTGAATTCCATCTCCGAAAGTGGCCTTGCCAGAGGCACTGTCCCCAGCAATTCCCACCATGATAATACGCCTGCCTTCCATAGGATTCACCCCCCTTAAAAAGGTTGTTAGGAATTCCCTAAGAAACTGAGCCACGATGAAATATGCCAGGGGCAAGTTTCATTCCAAGGGTTTCCGGGAAGAAGTCATTTTTGTTAAAAATACCTTAACTATAAGAAAATAAATAGTTTATATCCTTGAAGGGAGAGGATTGAGGAACGTATCAGACGAAGGGATATGGGATAAAAGTGTCTCAAAACTTAGAGAGAAGTGGGACAGATAGGTCTTAGGTTTAAAATCCTGGACTGTTTTAAATCTTTCTTTTCTTTAAACTTATCGAATTTGGAGGGAGTGAGACCATAATGTCCCAATTCTTTAAAAGCAATGATGGATAAACTGGTCGGTTTCCTTCTAAAGGCAGGAGGAGGATAAATCTGATTTCTCTTATCCTCGGGAGAGTTCCGGAGGTTCCAGAACGTTTGGTTGCCACGATGGGGCCAGCAGTCCGGTTTGAAGGGCATATTGGACCAGTTGGGAGCGGTGGGAAAGATGAAGCTTCTTCATTACCCGGGCGCGATAGGTAGTTACGGTCTTTGGGCTAATTCTTAACCGTTTTGCGATTTCCCGTTCTGTATAGCCTTCGGCGATCCCCTGAACAACCTCCTGTTCCCGCCGACTCAGAGGAAGGGATTTTTTTACCGACCTTGGTTCCAGGTAGGCCCGGTATAGTCTTGCCCGACTTTGTAATAATTCCCGGGCAGCCTGGGTTTGTAGAAATTCTTTAAAAGCACGGGCTGCCGGAGATAGTCGTTTTTCGGCCAGATAAACCAGGTACCAGTAGCGTTGAAGGGGAAACCCTTCTGCATTCAAGGCGACTAATTTTCCTCCCATCAATTCCAAAGACAAGGCATAAACCGAGAGAACTCCCAACCCCAGACCTGCTTGAATAGCCTGTTTGATGGCTTCGTTACTCCCAAGTTCTAATCCGATACGAAGGGATAACCCGGCCTCTTTGAAAAGCCTTTCCAGTGCCATTCGGGTTCCTGAGCCTGGTTCCCTTACTAAAAAGGTTTCTGAAGCCAATCGAGATAAGGGTATCTGTTTTTCCCTTGTTAAAGGATGGGAAGGAGAGGCTACCAGGAGTAATTGATTAGGGAGGAAGGGTTCTCCTGTCAAGTTCAATTCTTCAGGAGGTTGGCCCATAACGGCCAGATCTATCTCGTTATTTGCAAATCGCTGAAGCACACGGGCCCGATTGGTAACTTCCAGGGACACCTGGATGTCAGGATAGATCTGACGAAAAATACCCAACAGGGAAGGGAGTAAGTACTCGGTGGTGGTGACACCGGAAAGCGCCAACTTTCCCCTTTTCAGACCTTTTAGCTCGCCCATTACCATCTCCATCTCCTTCAACAGGTCTAAAATCTTCCGATTGTAGGCATATAATTCCTGTCCTGCCTGGGTAAGATAAATCCGCTTTCCAATGTGATCAAACAGAGGTAATCCAAGCTGTTCCTCTAACTGCTTTATTTGAATGGACACTGCGGGTTGGGTCAAGAAAAGTTCCTGCGCAGCTCGGGTAAAGCTCAGATGCCTGGCAACGGCCTGGAAAGTTTCTAATTGGCGAAAGGTCAAATTCATAATAATTTCTTATTGAAAAGTTAAAAATAATTAAATTTATTTTAAAATAAAACTGACTTATTTTAGTGTCAATGCGAAAAATAAATCTGGAGTGCAGACATCTTGACCGTACCTCACCCTCTTCCTCCTCTCCTGAGGCTTCAGGAGAGGGGAAGGCTTTCAAGGGTATTTTTTGGATCTAATCCTTCCGATTTCCCTTCTCTGCAAAGGAAGGGGAGAGTTGGGACATAAGCTATCCCAAGTTTCCCCCTTCCCGACACGGGAAGGGGGTTAGGTCAGGAAAAGATACCCTTGAAAGGAGGGGGGGGGAGAGGGAGCATAGGTACCAGGGTAAGAAGGTTAGCCGCGACGGGGCGGCCTGTGGATAGCTTTTACTCTTATACGGATAACAGATTCTTCTTTCCCTCGTCCCTGATTCCTCTCCCACGCTATGGGAGAAGGGAATCGGTAGATCTCCAAGCCAGCTTCCCACAGGAGGTTCGGTTAAGCTTTATCCTGGCGCGTATGGGGAAAGGGGAGGAAAAAGGGGGTAAAAACATGAACCCCTCGACCCCCCAGGCACTCCGACAGAAAAATTTCGGGACACGGAAACCGGAAAAATTCACCGTGCCTCCCTGTTGGTAATCTAAGGAGGATTCCCATGATTTTGACAAAGGATGATGTGAAGGAAAAAGATCGATGGTCCGCCGGGGTTACACCCTATGCAGAGATGGGTTACTATGATCCCCATTATATACCTAAAGATACCGATATTTTATGTGCTTTTCGCGTGGTCCCACAAGACGGTGTTGACCCCATTGAAGCGGCGGCGTCAGTTGCCGGTGAGTCCTCAACTGCTACCTGGACGGTGGTCTGGACCGATCGCCTGACCACCTACGAGCATTATCAGGCGAAATGCTATCGGGTTGATCCTGTACCCGGTACCCCTCAGTATATTGCCTATATTGCTTACGATCTGGATTTATTCGAAGAGGGTTCCATTGCCAACCTGGCTGCCTCCATCATCGGCAACGTATTTGGTTTTAAAGCCCTCAAATCGCTACGCCTGGAAGATATGCGTATTCCCCCCCATTATACCAAGACCTTCCAGGGTCCACCTCATGGTATTGTGATGGAGCGGGAATATTTAAATAAATATGGCCGTCCATTATTGGGTGCGACGGTAAAGCCCAAGCTAGGACTCTCGGCTCGCAACTATGGCCGTGTGGTGTATGAGGCACTACGGGGGGGATTGGATTTCACCAAGGATGATGAAAACATCAACAGTCAGCCCTTCATGCGCTGGAGGGATCGTTTTCTGTTTTGTATGGAGGCAGTAAATCGTGCTTCAGCAGCCACCGGGGAGATTAAAGGACACTACCTTAATGTCACGGCCGGAACCATGGAAGACATGTATGAACGGGCCGAGTTTGCTAAAGAATTAGGCAGTATCATCATTATGATTGACCTGGTTGTTGGCTATACAGCTATCCAGTCCATGTCCCGATGGGCACGTAAAAATGGGATACTTTTACACTTGCACCGTGCCGGCCATAGCACCTATACCCGCCAGAAAACCCATGGGGTCAGCTTTCGTGTAATTGCCAAATGGATGCGCCTGGCAGGAGTAGATCACCTCCATGCGGGGACTGTGGTGGGCAAGCTGGAAGGAGATCCCCACGCTGTGCAGGGTTATTACGATACCTTACGTGGGAACAAATTAGAAGCCAATCCTTTACGCGGACTGTATTTTGAGCAGGATTGGGCTTCCCTGCCCGGTGTAATGCCGGTAGCCTCCGGTGGTATCCATGCCGGTCAGATGCATCAACTCTTACACTATCTGGGGGAAGATGTGGTCTTACAATTTGGAGGAGGAACCATCGGTCATCCCGATGGTATTGCCCAGGGAGCTACGGCCAATCGCGTCGCCCTGGAGGCAATGATCCAGGCCCGGAATGAGGGACGGGATTACCTTCGGGAAGGACCGGAAATACTGGCCAAGGCCGCTCGCTGGTCCCCGGCCTTGCGCAAGGCCCTGGAGATCTGGAAGGATGTCACCTTTAACTTTGACTCGACGGATACCCCGGACGTCCTTCCCACTTTTACCGTTTAGTGAAAAGAACCTATTTATCCTGATGGATGGATAGCCATTGAAGTATACCATGCCCTGAATGACCTTTCTCTGTTCCACTTTGAAGAAAGTCGAAGGGTGAAGGGGGAGAGTTAATGGCTAATTTTCGTCGGGAATTGATATAAGGAGGTAAATTATGCGTTTAACCCAGGGGACTTTTTCTTATCTACCCGATTTAACCGATGAAGAAATCAGGGCCCAGGTCCAGTACTGTCTGGATCATGACTGGCCTGTTTCCATAGAATATACCGACGATCCGCATCCTCGTAACATTTATTGGGAGATGTGGGGATTGCCCATGTTTGATTTGAAGGATGCTGCAGGGGTTATGGAGGAAATCAAGGCGTGCCGTAACGCTTTCCCAAACTATTACATCCGCGTAAACGGCTACGATCGCACCCTGGGACGGCAGACGATTGCTTTAAGTTTCCTCGTTAACCGACCTGAAAAGGAACCGGGTTTCCACGTGGAACGGATGGAATATGCCGATCGTCAGATTAAATATACCCTTCGGGCATATGCTACGGACAAACCTGCAGGTCAGCGGTATTTGTAATGCCTGCTCCTTTCGCCACCTCCCACCCCGTCCCGCGTAGAGGAGTAAGGGGTTAGGTAAGAAAAAACCTGCTCCAGAAAGGAGGGGGACGGAGTCTACGCGCCAGGATAAGAGTGAGAGACCTGAGAGGGCCCCCTTAATGTCAAATGAGACGTTTAACCTACTACTTTGTTACTTTAATTTTGCTTAATGTTTAAGTGGCCCTCACCCCCGGCCCCTCTCCCACGCTGCGGGAGAGGGGAGTCGGGGAGTGAAAGCAGTACTATGAGGCCAAAATTAAGGTAACAGGATACTACCAACCTTCCCCCGCTTTGCAGGGGAAGGAACTTGGAAGCGAAGTTCCCTCCCCTGTTTCCCAGGGGAAGGACCAGCTAGGGGGCCCCTTAATCTGGCCCGTATGGGGAGACAGGGGTAAAATAAAAGGTCACTTCTATGAACTTTTGCCATGTTTTTATAGCCAATGAGTCAAAATATATACGCCTTTTTCATGGCGAATGGATAGAGAGAAGGTTAAGGATAGAGACGCAGAAATCACCGGATTCTTAAGCCAAAAATTGTTTCTTTAAATCCCGCCTGGGTTCTGGGCCTCTATAGTTTTGTATCTTTCAAATTTATGGAACAAACCCCTTTAACAGTAACTTCCAGGCAAGACCAGCCTAAGGGAGCGGAAATAAGCTGGGTGGATATCGATGCTGCTTATCAGAAGTCTTCTATTCAACAAATCCTCGATGATCTGGATCGGGAGTTGATTGGGTTAAAGCCGGTTAAGACCCGTATTCGGGAGATTGCGGCTTTGCTCTTGGTAGCCCGATTACGGGAACAGCAAGGCCTGTCCACAGAACGTCCCACTCTACACATGTCCTTCACCGGACGTCCGGGCACCGGCAAAACCACGGTGGCCCTTCGAATGGCGAAGATTTTACACCATCTGGGTTACGTACCCAGGGGCCATCTGGTCGTAGCTACTCGAGATGATTTGGTAGGGCAATATGTGGGTCATACAGCCCCTAAGACCAAGGAAGTGCTCAAGAGGGCCATGGGGGGTGTATTGTTCATCGATGAAGCGTATTACTTATATCGTCCCGAAAATGAGCGGGACTACGGTCAAGAGGCCATCGAAATGCTGTTGCAGGTCATGGAGAATCAACGCAATGAGTTAGTGGTTATTCTGGCAGGTTACAAGGAGCGAATGGCCACGTTTTTCCAGTCTAATCCAGGCTTTCACTCACGTATTGCCCATCATATAGACTTCCCTGATTACTCTTTGGAGGAATTAATGGCCATTGCAGAGTTGATGCTGCGCCAGCAGATGTATACCTTTGATGAGGAATCCCGACAAGCCTTTGCCGAATATTTACAATTACGTATTCAACAGCCGCACTTTGCCAATGCCCGCAGTGTGCGCAATGCCATTGACCGGATCAAGCTGCGCCATGCAAACCGCATTATCCAGCAAGGGGGTTGTATTTCAAAGGAAGAGCTGATGCGAATTGATGCCGCCGACATCCGCCAAAGTCGAGTTTTCCAGGGAGGTCTGGACAGAGATAGCCCTGAGACCACCCTGGGAAAAACTTGAAGGCAAGCCCGAGAGATGATTCAAAAAAAGCGATGCGTTCTCTTCTTCCTCCCGTTTTTCTTTTCAGCTTCCACGTCTTTTGGGGAGATAACCTTTATCAACCAGGGTTCCCAGGGTATCACAGATGACCCGAAGGGCCATTAGGGCTGTCAAATCGGAGACATCATAAGGAGGAGAGACCTCCACGACTTCCATACCGCATAGTCCCTCTTGGGCAATGAGGGTTAAGAGTTTTGAGGCTTCCCGGGGAGTAAATCCGCCCGGCTCCGGCCAGCCGGTTCCTGGAGCATAGGCCGGATCAATGGAGTCGATATCGAAGCTCAGATAAACCGCCTTAGCGCCTTTCCAGGCTATCTCCAGGGCGATCTCGGCTGCCCTTTCAATCCCAAGCTCTTCTACATCCTGGACTGTAAGGATGGTAGTACCCCGCTCTCGGGCCACCTGGATTCCTCCCCGCCTCACCTGCCAGCCTCCGATTCCGATCTGGACCAGATTTTGGGGTTTGACATTGGGGAGCTGGGTAGCGTGGAACCAGGGACAGGTGTGCATCCGTTCATCCATGTCCTTTTCTTCCGTGTCGATATGACGGTCAAAATGGATGATTCCTACATTACCCTCCACATGCTGGGCAATCCCTCGAACTGTAGCAAATCCGATGGAATGATCTCCTCCCAATACAACCGGGAAAACCCCATTTCCGGAGACAAAGGAAACTGCCTTGGTGATTTGATCAAAGCTTTTTTCCAGGTTTCCGGGGATAACAAAAACGTCACCTAAATCCACCAGGTCGAGTTGTTCTCGAAGGTCTACGCCAAGTTCAAAACTGTATGTGAGATAGAGTGCCGAGATGCGACGGATGGCTTGAGGGCCAAACCGGGTTCCACTTCGGTAGGTCGTTCCCGTATCTAGAGGGACCCCGATAATCCCGACATCATGACCTGAAACTTTTCGGACATCCTCCAGATAGGGGGCCTTAAGAAAGGTATTAATCCCTGCAAAGGGAGGAAGATCTCTTCTGGCAAAGCAGGATATGGTTCTATCCTGAACACTCTCTGCTGCTGGAAGTCCAAAGGCAAGAGCCTGATCAATCCATTCCTGATATCGCCTTGTTGAGAGTTGTTTTTCCTTCTCTGCGGCCTTCTTTCCCTGAAATCCGGTTGAATGGGACTTCTCATTGGAACGGTTATTTTTCATGCTTGTCCTCCTCCTGAGATAATGAAAATGCAAAAATCTTATTTTTCTAACAAAGTTATGGCTTTAAGGAATTCTCTGGCCGTACTGACCCATCCAAAGATTCCCCCTTCGCTTTCTATCAGATGTGCTGCAGCCTGGTGTAACGCCATGTCATAGGCTACCCAACAATCTTCCAAAAGAAGACAATAAAATCTACGATCCACTGCCTCGCGTAGCGTGGAGTGAACACAGACTTCCGTAGTTACCCCGGTAAAAATCAGGTGAGTGATCCTCCGTTCTTCCAGCAAATTTTCCAGGTTCGTCTTATAGAAGGCACCGAAGAAGTAACATTAAGCAATTTTATAGAGTAACTCCTCCGATAACACTCTACGGGTGCGATGATAAAGGAGCCTGAGGACTTCTCCCCGGATGGCATGAAAGGAAGCTTCCAACGTCATTTCCAGATTCCGTGGTCTGGGGAGGGGAACGGGAATCTCCCCGACGATCTTGCCCGGATGGGCCTGCATGACCAAAACCCGATCGGCCAGAAATACCGCTTCTTCAACATCATGGGTGACGAAGAGGACCGTAGTCCCCTGTCGTTCACAGACCTTTAGTAAGAGCTCCTGCATCTCCTCTCGGGTCTGGGCGTCGAGGGCTCCAAAAGGTTCATCCATGAGAAGTACCTTAGGTTGATTGGCCAGGGCCCGGGCAAGGGCTGCCCGCTGCCGCATTCCACCCGATAGCTCTTTGGGATAAGCATCTTTAAATCGGGACAACCCGACTACCTCCAACAAATAATCGCAACGATCCAACAGGCTTTGCATGCGACAGAAAGATAAGCTGTTCCGGTTAGCCCGAAGGTTCAACCCAAAACGAACGTTGTCAGAAACCGATAACCACGGAAACAGGCAATCCTTCTGGAAAACCATCCCCCGGTCTATGCCGGGTCCTGTGATCCGTTGCCCGCCGAGGAGAATTTCCCCACCGGTAGGAAATTCTAACCCTGCCACAATGGATAACAGTGTGCTTTTTCCACACCCTGAGGGTCCTACCAGACAAACAAACTCACCTTCCAGGACAGAAAAGCTTACTTCCTCCAGCGCAACGATTTCTCCCACATGAGCGCGAAAGACCTTGGTAACCTTGTCAATTTTAAGAATTTCTTCTCCCATTATCCTCTTAGCCTTTCCTGGGCCCAAGGAAAGAGCCTTTTGTGGAGCATTTTAAAGAGAATATCAAAGATAACGCCTAATAGACCAATAACGAAAATGTACAGAAAGATAATATCCGTCTTTAAAAACCGCTGGGCTTTGAGGATCCTGAATCCTAAACCCTCATTGGCCGCCACCAGCTCTGCAACCACCAGATAGGTCCAGGCCCAACCCAGGTTCACCCGCAAGACATCGAATATTCCAGGAAGTGAGGCCTTCCAGATTACCTTCATAAAAATTTCATCCGGTTTCGCTCCCAGGCTGAGAGCTGCTTTGAGGAGATCTGCAGAGACCTGTTTGGTCACATCCGCCACCATGATGATCATCTGGACCACAACCCCGATGAAGATCACCAGAACCTTGGCCTCTTCTCCAATCCCCACGTAGAGCATGATCAAAGGGATGAAAGCCGGAACCGGCATATACCTGATAAAGCCGATCAAAGGCTCCAGGGCCGCTTCAAAGACCTTCAGATTCCCTACCAACATTCCCAAAGGAATGGAAATAACGACGGCGAGTAGAAATCCAACCAGAATGCGGAAATTACTGATCCCTATGTCTTGAAGAAGGACCTGCTCGCGAGCAAGCTCGATGAGGGCTCGAAGTACTGCTGTGGGGGTCGGGAGAAAGACTTCTGAAACCCATTTTCCATAGGAAAGTCCACACCACAAAGCAAAGAGAAGGAAAAAAACACTCCCTGCAATAACGGTAAAAGACCTCTGGGGAAGCTCCTCTCGGAAAGCTAAGGATATCCTCACTTTTGGGTAACCTCCTTTATAAGGGAGTCATCCAGGGCCTGTTGGATTTCAAAGGGCTTGGGTAGAAGTTTATGCTTTAAAAGGAAATCCTGAATGAACGCCCCACTCGTATAAAGCGACTTCATGGAAGAGGAAACCGTGAAGGCCTCCAAGTTGTCCTGAAGATTGAAGAATCGAGTTCCTTTAAGAAAGGGGGTATAATCCCCTGGCTTCATATCCACCTTTGGGGCCATGATCTCTGATGCTTTGGCAGGATCCTGGTTAATAAAATCCACTGTATCCCCCCAGGCTCGAACGACTTTGATGAAATCTTCCCGCCGTTCCTTCAACACAGAAGTTCGCACGACCAGACAATCGGGAATCAGACCCGGAGCCTCCTGGGAAGTAAATAGAACTTTCCCCTTTCCTGACTGTTGAACCTTAATAATCCAGGGATTCCAAAGGGTTGCCGCATCTACCTTCCCGGCCAGGAAGGCTGCAGCCGCATCTCCCACCGTCATATTCACCAGATGAACCCCGTTGGGGTTTATCCCATTTTGAGAGAGCGCATATAACAGTAACAAATGGCTCACGGTAAACTGCTCCAGTGCAACGGTCTTTCCCTTTAACTCCTTCAAACTTCCAATCGTGGGCCTGGCCACAACAGCATCATTTCCGGCCGAATTATCATTAACCAGAATGATCTTAAGGTCAACCCCCTGGGCAATAGGAGCCATGGTATCGTTCCATGTTTGGGAATTAGCGTCTAACTTGGCTGCTGAAAGTGCAGAGATGGAGTCGCTGTAGACAGGAAACCAGACCAACTCGACGTCCACTCCATATTTTTTAAAGAATCCCTTTTCCTGAGCTACATACCAGGCAACCCAGCCCGGCCAGTCGCTTACCCCGATTTTCAAAGGGGGACCGGCCAGAGCCGGAAAAGGAATTAAGAGAAGTAAAACCACCAAGATTCCATACTGCTTCTTCCCAATTCTCATGGATACGGCTCCTTTCATTTTCTATGCTGCCTTCTTTGTTGCAAGGGTTGTTATACATCCGACTCGCCCATCGAAATACGATAAGACCCTGCCCCATATCTAGAATATGTCAGGATTCCTAAAACTTAATACCCGATGCCATTTCCCTGTTGAAGGATAACCGGATCGGTAAATCTCCCCTATGAGGCTACCCTGTTAAAAGTCAACTCCAGGGAGTATAACGGAGTCTCACTCCTATCCCTACTCTCCCCTTCTGAGGCGGGTTTTCTCTCATCTAATTCCCTAACCCTTTTCCCATGTCGGGAAGGGAGAACTCGAGGATTGTCTAGGCCCCCACTCTCCCCTTCCCTCATAGGGAAGAGGAGTTGGAGGGGGTTAGATAAGCTTATATGTTAACTTATAGTATACCCCAGGAAGCCCCTGCTCTCTCCTCTTCTGAGGCTTCAGGAGAGAGGAAATGAGAAGGTGAGGGGGCAAGATACCCGCGCTCCTGAGGGAGAAATGTTGTCATCCTTTTCACACCGCATGCTGATCTAGGGTATTTTTTGAACTCGTAGAGGTTCAGAGAGCAAAGACCGTACCACCTTCCGCTTAAGAGAGAACTCCGGGATCAGCCCGATCAGAACGGCCTTTTTTGCCCTCCTATCTCATTAAAGTCCTTTTAGGATTGTTTAATTTTTGTTCAACTTTCCTTTCCATCTGCCTTTCCCTTAAGCAGGATGTCGTAAAAAAGCCATTCTTAAAAAGTTTAAAGGCGACCCGGAGGTCGCCTGTTTATTCTACAACCTCTTTTTTAGGGTAGATGGATTACAACAAATATATTATTGCAAGGGAAACAAGGTAATTCCTTCCAGCACAGATTGCTTCATAACGGGGTTTAGCTTGAGGGAAGGACTCAGCACGAGGGGGGCCTAGCTTAGGGCTAATTTCAAATGGGTAATAACCTGAAGCAAGTCTGCATTCCCGGAACACAAGCGTCTGGCTTGCAGGTATGACGGGGATACTCACGCTCCGGTCTTCAGATATTTATGTAAAAGGAAAGGTCAGATATCAGGCTGTTTTTTCGGGTTTTTCAACCAGGCGGGGTCCTGGTAGGCCGGGTTGGGATACGTATAGAAACCCCGCCCCGTTTTAACGCCTAACTCACCTTTTTCGATTTTGTCCAACAGGAGTTTAGGAGGGGCATCGGAAGGATCACCGGATTCTTTGTAGTAAATGTTTTCGATATCTCGAACCACATCAAGTCCCACAATATCCATCATCCCAAAGGGACCCAGCGGGGTTCCCCAAAAGATTCTCCAGGCACGATCGACATCTTCATAGGAGGCAACTCCTTCATCAACCAGGTGCAGAACTTCTTTTTTAATGGCACGCCAGACCCGATTGAAAAGAAAGCCGGTACTCTCTTTGAGGACCAAAAGGGGCGTTACGTGAATAGTATAGGCAAACCGGCGTACCCGTTCGATGGTCTCATCGGAGGTAGAGGTACCCCGCATCAATTCTACCATTGAACGTTGCCATACCGGGGGGTAGAAATGGGCATTGAGTACGCGATCTTGCCGATGGGTAACCTCTTCGATAAGAGAGATACGGATAGATGAACTGTTCGTTGCTAAAATAGTATGGCTGGGGCAGATCTCATCTAGCTGCCTGAATACTTCCCGTTTGATCTCTAAACGTTCTGGGACTGCTTCGATAACCAAATCTGCATCGGAAGTCCCTTCCTGGATATGGGTTGTAAAATGGATTCGACGAAGGATGGTCATTTTTTCATCCGGGGTAAGCTGTTGATTTTCAATCCGGTTTTCCAGTTCCTGGATATGGTTTCGGGAAGCTTGTTCAAGGGCTGCCTGAGAAGTGTCTACAAACCAGACAGGATAACCGTAGATGGCACATTGAAGTCCGATTTGTGTTCCCATGAATCCCGCGCCTATGATGCAAACATTTTTGATCGGTTTGATTTCCATAGTAAGACTCCTTTTCTACTAAAATAGGGACAGAAAAAGCTTATCTCAATGGGATCCAATCCGTTTGTATCTTTGGTGGCCGGGTTAAAGTTTGCATAACCACGCAGTATTGTTCTGTTTTCTCTTGCAACTTACTCAGTTGCTCTGGCGTTGCTTCCGGCGCATCGATATCAAACCGAACCCGAATACTTTCAAAGCCCACAGGAACATCCTGTGCGATGCCCAAGGTACCCCGAAGATCCAGGTCTCCTTCTACGGTAACCTGGATACACCGGGTTGGTATTCTCATGGCTGTAGCAACCATCTGACAGGTAATCTGTGCGCAGGCTGCCAACGCTCCCAGCAGGAGGTCTCCAGAACAAGCTCCCGTACCGGGGCCTCCAACTCCGCTGTGGGCCTCAGCTTGATAAATAGCTCTTCCGATATCTACCGAGCAAGTAATAGGGGTGATGGTCTGGCTGCCCTGAGCCCGAAGGGTTATTCGCGAGGCAGTAGGGTCATTGCGATATTTTTCCTTAAGCGGTTTTTGAAGAGAGCGAAGATCCATAACGTGTTACCTCCCGAGATACTAAGTTTTATCTTTCCTACTCCATGGTTTTTTTGCCTGTATGTTCATCAGTAATGGGCTTTTCAAAGTTTGTCAAGGGAGAAAATCTTGAACTTTCTATCTTTTACCAGGGGATCCAAATAAAATGGGGAGCAGACTTTTCTTATCTGCTCCCCAGGAAGGGAGAAGGTAAAGAGTTATCAGGCCTGTTTATGACGGACGGCATATCTTCCAAGTCCGATAAGGCCGATCGTCAATAAGCCCAGGGTGGCTGGTTCGGGGGTTGGGATTTGGCCTGCTATCAGGGCTGCATCATTTCCACATTCCGGTGCCCACCAGAATTCAAATGATCCACCGCCTTGTAATCCCAAACTGGCCAAACTAATAGCGGTATTAACTTCATATACCGTTCTATTAACTGTATTGACCGAAGAATCTACATCTCGAGTACCCAAGGGAATCCAGGTGACTCCATTCTGGGTCTGTGAGCCAAGGTCGGTTCCATAGCCAGCAATAAAAGTAGGATAATTGTTCCCATGCCCAAAAGGATCAAGCCCTCCATCGTACGGCGTACCGGTGATACCTGCATTTGGATAAGCTTCATAAGTTCCGGTGGCAAAAATTGCATTACTATATAGATGACCTTGTTGAACAGGTAACCAGAGATAAATATCATCGTTTGGGTCATTGGTCATATCCCCACTATGATTGGTGAGCCCCAGTCCATATACCGTTCCCGTAGAGGTATTATGCTGCCCATTAACGTTAATATACAAATCACCGGGTTCCAGGGTGGTATTCCCGTAGGTTACAAGACCCGTTGGCGTTGGCTGCGAATTTGGGTAACCTGCAGGGGTTGGATAACCAGTCCACATATTGAAATACAACCATTGGTCATCAAAGGCATATCCTATCCGGTACACTTCCCAGGTATTTCCTCCCGTTGCATCGTTATAAGGATCATAACTATAAGTCCAACTTAATGCCCAACTATTTTCGATAAATAAACCGAGATAAATCGTCCATAATAATGCAAGAATCCCAATCTTTTTAAGATTTACTTTTCTCATCGTACTTCCTCCTTCCCATGAGTGTTTCTGCTATCTGCCGGTTATGTAACTATTAAGAACTGCTCCTCACAGAGTCCATTCCCACATGATATCTCTCACATCCAGCAAAAAAGATACCAGGGAAGATATTTACCTCCTGGTACCCCGTCTTATCTGTAGGAAACCGGTTTTAACACTTTAAAGGGTTACTGAAGATGAAGGGGGGGGTGGCAGTTATTTCGTAAAAAATTTTGACGATAGGAAAGTGATTCCGGTCTTGGACCCATAGGTTGGATTGAGAAACACTAAAAAAACCATGACTTAAAAAAGTATTTAAAAAAAGAACTGTTGTAAAATTCTTCGACAGAGATCTGGGGAGGAAAGTGATTTTAAAATAACAGAGCACTTTTAATATCCTTGACAAAAGGATAAAGTTTCTCTACTTATCATGGGAAGCCTATCTTAATTTTCTTGAGATCAAATTTAATTACTAAAGGAGTTTTTTATGCCCCGTACAATTCTTAAAGAAGTCTCCTTTGGAGATACCACGATAGAGGCCGAATTTCCAGAACGTACCCGAATTTTACAACCTCCGGAACCATTGCCGCCGTTGGAGAATCCCGAGCAGGCTATCCGAGAGGCTCTGGCCTCCCCCATCGATCATGAACCTCTATCCAAGAGTGTAGGGCCTCGATCTAAGGTTACCATCGCCTTTGATGACCCCTGTATGCCCATGATTCCCATGAAGCCCCCTGATTTCCGTGAAATGGCCATCACGATTCTACTGGAAGAGTTGGAGAAATTAGGTGTTTCTAAACACAATATTCGGCTTATTTGTGCCAATGCTCTTCATCGAAAATGGACACGGAAGGAATTGGCTACAATTCTGGGAACTAAGATTGTTCAGGCCTTTGGACCCAGCCATTTATACTGTCACGATGCAGAAGATCCGGGAAGTTTACTCTATTTAGGTGAAACCGATCGAGGTTTTGAGGTGGAAGTGAATCGAGCCGTCATCGAATCTGATCTTTTTATTTATGTAAATATAACCAATTCGGCTATGAATGGAGGCTGGAAATCTATTGTAGTGGGTCTGAGCTCCTTTCGAAGTATTCGCCACCATCACCGTCCTTTTCCCGGAGCCTCAGGTAAGTCGGTAATGGATCATAAACGTTCTTCTTTCCAGAAGCTTTTAGGGGAGATGGGAAAACTGGTAGATGCGGAGCTGGACAGAAGAGGAAGACGGATTCTGACTCTAGAGTCTGTACTTAATACTGCCAGGCCCTCGGAATTGATAGCCGTGTTTGCCGGCCATCCTGTGAAAACCCATGAGGAGACCCTAAAAATAGTGGATAAACAGCAGGTTATATCGGTTCAAGGCCAAAGCGATGTTGTAGTTTACGGTCTCTCTAATCAGATGGATCACTACTCCAAACTTTCGACCATTAACCCCATTTTAGTCAGAAATTTAGGTTTATCTTATAGCTTTGGGCTTTATCATAATAAACCGATCGTTCGAGAAGGAGGTATCTTGATTCTGGCACATCCGTGTCCCTGGGTTTTTCATCCCCTCCATCAACCTTCCTACAAGGAGTTATTTGAAGAGGTTCTTCCTCACCTGCAAGATCCTTATGAAGTTTGGGATATTTACTCGGAAGATTACGCGCACCGCCCGGAGTTTACCCATAAATATCGCTATGCCTATGCCTATCATGGGGCGCATCCTTTGATTTTATGGGGGCAGGGAGCTTTCGCGCTTCGGTATGTAAGTCGGGTTTTTTTAGCCGGAGCTACAGATTCCGAAGCTGCACAACGATTGGGATTTGAGCCCATTACCTCCATAGAAGAGGCCATCCAGGAAGCGGAAAATACACTGGGAAAAGATTGCAGTATTACCTATCAGCCTATACCGCCTTTTTATATTCCGAAGGTCGAGACGGTCTAGGAGGTCAAAGGTACTTATTAACTATTGGTGCTAGTTTTTTAAATTGAAAGAGCCATGCAGGTTCTCCAATATTATCAACAAAAACTCTTTTTCACTCATTTGGAGGTAACCTGCATGACTACCATAGAGTTTATCACCGAATTGTTCTGTCGGGTAGAT
>DATMBG010000028.1 GCA_035559535.1 Candidatus Limnocylindrales bacterium | reverse complement strand
CTTCACCCTGGTCTACCAACAAGAAGCCAATGTTTATCGCAACGAGCAAGCCTTTCCTCGGGTTTTTGTGGTGCATCGGGCTTTTGTGGTATCAGATCCTGAGGAGGTGATTCAGCGGTTGAAGGATGCTTCCTTTGATCTACGAAGACAGATTGTTCTGGAGGAAGCGGTTAAAGACCCCCATATGTTAACCGGGTATAACGCTCCAGAGGTGGATGGTTCTACGGCAGAAATAATACGCTATACCCCTAATCGGGTTCTCATAAAAGCTAATCTGGAGCACCCCGGTTTTTTAGTTTTAACCGATGCCTATTTTCCCGGTTGGAAAGGGTTTATCGATGGTAAGGAAACCCCCCTCTACTTGACGAATTACTTTATCCGATCGGTCTTTGTAGAGTCAGGAACCCACCACATAGAGTTTATTTACCAACCCCTATCCTATAAATTAGGAGCCTGGCTGACCCTCCTGGGATGTGGAATAGTGGTCGCTATCTGGATTTATTCCGGCAGGGTCAGGAATAAAAAATAAATGGCTTTAAGATTCAGGATACTTCAGCTTAAAAAAGCAAGGATTAAAAAAGACTTCTGGGCCATTATGGGATTTATCCTTCTCATGGGGATCTTTTTTTATGATGTGGTCTTTTTAGATTATACCTTATTGACCAGCGGACCTCCTATCAAACCCTATCATGTTATCGATCCCATATCCTCGTCCGCTTATTATGAACCCCTGATTCAGTTGACTTCTAGAATTTATAAAAGCGGTCAGATTCCCCTTTGGAATCCCCATTCTTCCCTGGGGATTCCCCTCAATGCCATCATGGAGTCGGCGGTATTCTTCCCCCTGTATTTCCTCCTGTTCTGGAATCCCAGTCCGAAGATGTGGGATTTCTTTATTCTTCTTAGATTTTTCATTGCCGGGGTCTTGGCTTACTGGTTCTTTCGTCGCTTTTTGAAATTGGAAAGCTTTGCCGCCTTTGTAGGGGCTGCAGCTTTTATGTTCTGCGGTCATCTCGTGTTAAATCTTAATTTGGTTTACATCAACACCGTCATGTTACTCCCCGGTCTCTTATACGTATCGGAGCTGCTTGTGGAAAATCCGGGTCTAAAAACTTTAAGTTTAACCGGACTTCTCATAGGCCTGGCCATTTTAGGTGGGCATCCGGAGCCGACTTTTTTTGCTCTTTTTTATACGGGAATTTACTTTTTATTTCGAACTGTTCAAGAAGCTGGAAACCAGGAGTCAAAGGTAAGGTTTCTCACCTTCGGCTTCCGGCTTCTGACTTCTGGCTGCTGGTTTGTAGGGGCGACTCTTCTAGGCTTTGCCCTTTCGGCTATTACTTTACTTCCTTTCACAGAATTTCTAAGAATTGCCAATCTCGGCATCCATGATGATCGATATTTTAGGGTAGGACTCGAAGCCGTTTCTCCTTCCCATTTATTTGGATTGTGGGTTCCTTATTTCTGGGGTCCCCTCCTTCAGACTACCTGGGATAACTCGAACTGGCAACTCTTTCCGGGATATATCGGTATAATGGTTGTTTTGATGATCCTGGCTCTGGGTTTTCAAGGATTGGCCTTTCGTGGAAAAGCCCTCTTTTTTACCCTCATGGTGCTCTTTTTCCTCTTAAAGGCTTACCGTCTTTGGCCCGCTTTTCATATATGGGTGGGGGGCTATCTCCCCATCTTTCGGGTCAGCTTCTTTACCCGCTACTTTACGGGCGAATTTATGTTTTCTACGGCGGCCCTGGCAGGTATCTTCTTACAGCAATGGAAAGAAGGTCGTATTCGAATACGTTATCTGGCCCTCTCGGCCTTCCTGGGACTTCTATCCCTGGTATTACTCCTGGGACTTCACTATACCGTGTTGAGAGAACAGAACAAGCTGGATTATGCCCTTCAACAGGTGCAAATTCCGGCTCTTCTTTGTCTGCTTACCGGGATAGGAACCGGCGTACTATGGAAAAAACCCCTCTTCCTCCACCTAATCCTTCCGGTCTTTCTGGGTTTTCTTTTGATTTTAGAACTTTTTATCTGGCTCCCTAAAGCCCATTATAAACGCTCTCAACTCTACTCCTATGCAAATCCCCCTCCCCATATAAAATTTATCAAGCAGGAACCCGGAGTCTTCCGGGTTTATGGATTGCACGGCTTCTTGTTTCCCACCACGGCCAGCGGATATGGGCTGGATGATTTTGGTGCCATCGATGGACTGTTTAATAGTCTATATGTGACTTTTGTCCGGGAGTTGATCCGTCCTTACAAAAATTTTTATATTACCGGAATCAGCGTTCCCGATGTGGAAAATCGATTTTTCAGTCTTCTTAACCTGAAATATGTCATTACCAACCCCGGAGCTCCTCCCCCGGCGCCCTTTTTTACCCTGGTTTTTTGGCAGGATGCCTGTGTCTATCGGAATGAAAACGCCTTTCCCAGAGCCTTCATCGTTCATCGGGCCGAGATCGTCCCGAATTTAGAAGCCGCCATCAAACGGTTGAAGGAAGCGTCATTTGATCTAAGAAGACGGATTATTTTAGAGAGATCGGTGGAGGATCCGGCCATGTTGACCGGATATCAGGCTCCGGAGGTTGATGAATCCACCGCCGAAATAGTAAAATATACCCCAACCCGGATCGTTATAAAAGCTCACCTGGAACATGCCGGATTTTTAGTTTTAAGTGATCCCTACTTTCCCGGTTGGAAGGTATTTGTGGATGGCCAGGAAAAGAAAATGTATCTGACCGATGCCTTGATTCGATCGGTCTTTGTTGATCCAGGAGTTCATACGGTAGAATTCGTTTACCAACCTGTTTCCTATAAGCTGGGGGCCTGGCTGACCCTTCTGGGATGTGGCACGGTAGCTGCCTTGTGGACCTGGGTTTGTTGTAGAAAAAATTGAGAGAACGATTGTTCTGGAATTATTTCGATAGCTTCTATGTCTTTCCATCATCCTGTCTGGCTTATCTCTTAACCTCAGAGATCGTAAAGCCTGTCTGGGTAATGGAGGGGAAGTCGTAGAGGGCACAAAGCCATCGTGGGATTCTTCTACAAAACACATTGGATTAAGAATCAAAAAATTCTTTTTCTCATTTTGTTTGTAATCGCTTTGGGGGGTTACCTGTCGATCGGGAAAGAAGCCCCTTTCCATGGGTTACAGGGTCGGTACTATTCCAATTTATCCTGGCAGGGTCCACCGGCTCTGGTTAAGTTAGACCCGGAAGTATCTACTGCCGTGTTGAAGGAGCGGAGAGAGGAGTTAGGGGTAAATCGATTCAGTGTAAGGTGGGAAGGTTATATAGAGGTGAGGAAATCCGGGGAGTATCAGTTTAGGCTGGAATCGGACGATGGATCCAGATTATATATAAGGGAGCAATTGGTGGTGGACAATGCTGGGGGGATGGGATTGCAGAAGGCGATGGGAGATGTGTCCTTAGACCCGGGCTTACATCCGGTGCGGGTGGAATACGTACAGGGGGGTGGACTTCTGAAAATAGAAGTGAAATGGGGAAAGAAGGAGAAGGCATTAAGCGAGTTAAAGGCGGAGAACTTATTTCCCATAAGTCTTGAAGTGGAGAAGTATGAAAGGCTTAAGAGAATCCAGGGGGTATTTTGGGTTTTGATGGTTCTGTCCGGGGTGGGATTAACCTATAAGACTCTCCCTGACTTCTTGAAAGTTTTCTACGAACTTTTACGGAGACTTCCTCGCCTCTGGGCTAAATCCTTCTCTCTCCCAACAGCAGGGGTCCTGATCGGATTTGCTCTGGTGATTCTGGTTTTTTTTTACGATATTCTCTTCCTGGATTACAGCCTCCTGACCGGAGGGCCGCCTACAAAGCCTCATCATGTCATTGACCCTTCGGCTTCGGCCCTTCAGCATGAACCCTATACCCAATTTGCTTCTAAAGCCTATAAAAACGGCTGGATTCCCCTGTGGAATCCCCACTCCGCTTTAGGATCTCCTTTAAACGGTCATATGCATACGGCAGTATTCTTTCCGCCTCATTTACCCCTCTTCCTGAACCCCAGCGATAAGATGTGGGATACCTTTATGATTCTCCGGATCCTCTCAGCAGGTCTTCTGGCTTATGCTTTCTTCCGCAGATTCCTCTCCCTGGATAGGCCTCCGGCTTTCTTTGGGGCTGCAGCCTTTATGCTCTCGGGGCATCTCATCCTCAACCTCAACATGGTTTACATCAATGCGGTGGTTCTCCTGCCCGGTCTTCTCTACACATCTGAACTCCTGCTGGCGGTACCCAAGTTAAGAAACCTCCTTTTAACGGCTGTTTTCGTCGGACTTATTATTCTGGGCGGGCATCCCGAAGCTACTTTTTTTGCTCTGTTTTATGGATCGGTCTATTACCTGTTCCGCTGGATAACAGAAGTGAAGAAGAGGGACTCTGCTCTATTCTCCTTCTTTTTTTATAAACAGTTATTTCTTTTTGCCGTAGCCGTTCTCCTGGGATTTCTTCTTTCGGCGATTGCCTTGATTCCCTTTCTGGAATTTGTTCAGTTAGCAGACATTGGAGTCCATGGGACCGAACATAAAGTAGGACTCTTGACGGTATCTCCTTCCTATCTGTTTGGATTGTGGGTACCGTATTTCTGGGGGCCCATTAATGACGCCTGGGATGGTTTAAATTGGCAGATTTTTCCCGGATATATAGGCCTGTTGGTTGCCGTGTTCGTAACAGCTTTATGCCTGCAAGGATTTGCGTTCCAGGGAAAATCCCTGTTTTTTGTAGCCATGGTCCTCTTTTTCTTACTAAAGGGTTATGGTCTTTCCTCTAGCCTTAACGAATGGGTTGGAAACCTCCCGGCATTTCGTGTTAGCTTTTTTACCCGATACTTTCCGGGAGAATTTATGTTCTCCACCGCCGCTTTGACCGGAATATTTCTCCAGCGACTGGGAGAAGGACGGGTCCGTCTACGCTATGTAATTCTTTCTACCGTCCTTGGATTTGTTTCCCTGGGAGGGTTGCTGGCACTTTATTATCCCCGTCTGATGGAACTCAAGAAACTGGATTATGCCATCCGGCAAATCCGCCCCCCGGCCATTTTCTGTTTACTCCTGGGCGTAACGATGGAATTGCGATATGTAAGACAAAGGATCGAAGAAAGAGGGATTGAAGGAAGGGAGGGAGAAGGGAAGAAGGAAGAAAAGAAAGCCTCCTTTCCGACCCCGCCCCCTTTCTCTTTTCCCTCTCCTTTATCCTTATTATTGCCCACAGATAAAACCCTTACCTTTATTTTCGGTCTTCTTCTAATCCTGGAACTTTTCATCTGGATGCCCAAAATCCATCATAAAAGATCGGATTTAATTCCCTATCAGGACCCTCCAGCTCATATAAAATTTATCCGACAAGATCCTGGGATTTTCCGGGTTTACGGTCTCGATACGTTCTTGTTTCCCAGTACGGCCAGCGGTTATGGACTGGATGATTTTGGTGCCGTTGATGCGCTGTTCTATCGCCGATATACTGAGTTTTCACAAAAGTTATTTCGTCCTTATGAAGGCTACTTTAACGGTTTCAGTGTCCCCAACGTAGAGAACCGATTCTTCAGCTTTCTTAACCTCAAATATCTGGTCACGGCCCCCTGGACCCCCCCACCGGCTCCCTTCTTCACCCTGGTCTACCAACAAGAAGCCAATGTTTATCGCAACGAGCAAGCCTTTCCT
>DATMBG010000027.1 GCA_035559535.1 Candidatus Limnocylindrales bacterium | reverse complement strand
GAATTTGAGTTGTCAACATCTTTGTCAGTTACGGTATGAACTTCGTAAGGCTAAGGAACGTTTACGACATAAAATTCATGTGATCCAAGGTTGTATTAAACAGCTTGGATTTTATTAGATATTTATGCAAAGATCAGTAATCCCCTACTCAATGTCCGCTTCCTTACCAATTCGGTTAAAAACTGTCAAGAAATTTCTCCCTTAAACAGCAGCGACGAATAAATAAAAGATAACACGTATTGCAAGCAATCCCAAAACCAATGAACAAAAGGCAACCTCTAAAACCAAACAAGGCCTTCAATTAAAAATATTTCTAAGCATTAAACGGAGACTATTACAGCAAGTACGGGCGGGAGGCCTCCCACCCCTATTCAACCTCATTTCCACTTTCTCAACTGAGGGGGATCCCTGGGTGTACGAGCGGGGGGCCCCCCGCTCGTACGTATCTAACCGGATTTGGAACCTGCTCGCATCTTGCCGACTCCACCTCTCCCAGGACATCCAAGCACTCTTCACCTGCGAAACCAAGTACGGGTGCAAGGCCTTGCGCCCCTACGTTCAATAAAGGTCTTCAGGCTCAGGATATTCCCCTTAAACACCTCCCTCACTAAACTCCCCTTCTCCACCAACTGGTTAATCAGGCGTCCGATCTGCATCAATAGGTAAAAGTTGTTCTGGGCTTGAAGGGGGGGGATATAGGGGAAAGGGGGGCTCCCCTATAAACTCCGTCCCTATCGACATCCCATTGGAATAGAGGATCTTAGCTTCCAGCACCGTAGAAGTAGGGGCGGGAGGCCTCCCGCCCGTACTCCGTCCTTAGGTCAACTTCTGAGTTAAGCACTCTAAGCAGTGGTGCTGTCTAAAACTCACGGTGCGCGTCCCATCCACCCCGATCATCACGTACTTGCCTAGCAGCCTATACCTATCTAACTTACGGGCGCAAGGCCTTGCGCCCCTACGTTGATCATCTTCCGCCTCAATTCCTGCAAATAATGGTTATCTAAGAAACTCAGAAAATTATTCAGGCTATCTCCATGTACGGGCGCAAGGCCTTGCGCCCCTACGGTCTGCAGCAGCCCTCGGACGTTGACCTCGTTCTTCCCGCTCCTCTTTGTTCATTCAAGCTTCACCGGGATGCGAAGAATTTTTTCTAATCTCGTCCGAATCTCCCGTTACTGTTGTACTTCCTCACTCATTCTTCGGAGCTGTCCCTTAAACAAAAACTGCTCCATCCTCCAATGGCATCCGACCTCCAATACGTTCTACCTGGCCGGTACATCGGTCACATAAAAAATAAAAGCGTATGTTATCGCCTTTCTCCTTATCAATCAGCCTGTCTAATCGGTCCCGTAACCGTAAATAATCCTTTTTTTCCAACTGACATTCAAACACACTGTATTGGACCCACTCCCCATAAGACTTCAAAACTTTATGAATCTGAGTACGTCGCTTGTTTTCTCTAACATCGTAGGAAACAATAATAAACATTCCTATTTCACCAGTAAGGGAACATATTCCTGTAACTCTCCAGTTAAAACCTTGGCTAAAATCCGAGCCTGTAACTCAAATGCCCGAAGATAACTTACTTTATAACCGAAAACTGGATGCCGAAACTCGGTCATTTTGCGTTCCTCATACTGCTTTAAAAAGGTCTTCCGTGCCCCTTCTTCCATCAAAATTACTCCCCCTAGCTGCTGCTCGAATTCAGCAGGTCCTATCATCCGCTTGTTTATCAACGTTAATACCACCGAATCCACTACGATCGGACGAAACTCCTCCATCAAATCCAATGCTAAACTGGGTTTGCCATGACGGTCAGCATGGAGAAACCCCACGTAAGGATCCAAACCAACAATGTTAATTGCTGCAATAAGATCGTACGTGAGCAGGGTATAACCAAATGAAAGCATAGCATTCACAGGATCCCGGGGAGGATGCTTGATCCTCTTTTCAAATTGAAACCCCTCCGCTTTAATTAGGACTCCAAATACACTAAAATAAGCTGCACTGGCTTCCCCCTCATGCCCACGTATCTCGTCCAACGTCTGTGCATAGGGTAAGGCCTCCTCTGCTTGTTTGATGCGTTCTATGGCATTATCCAATGCTATAAAACGACTGCTTGACTCGTCTTCCTCCGAACGACGACTGCGAACTAAAAGCGTCCGCATATTGGCTAGCTTACCAGCTACGACCGCCCGTGCAATGCGTTTGATAACTCCTTCGTCATCAGCAGCTCGATACTGGGCTCGACGTAAAATCACATTCCTGTTTAAGGGAGGTTGAATGTGACCCCGATACCGACCCCCACGACTCAAATAACAAAGTGAAATCCCATGCTCCAACAGGGCTTCCACTGTCGCAGCAGTTACTGCCACACGACCCAGTAAAACCACCGAAGAAACCTTTAACATTGGGACATCAATGAGCGTCTGCTTTTCCTTTGTAACCTTTAAACGCTCATCTACCTTGCGAAGTACAGAATCTTCCGTTGTAATATATAAAGTTGCCATAAGAATCAAAAAATAAGATCTAGTAGGTTAAACGTCTCGTTTGATAGTTAAACGTCTCGTTTGATAGGGGTGACCGGCCGGTCACCCGTACCCGTCCCCGGTTGCACGAATACCGGAAAGTTTATTCCTGCTAATCTGTTTTCTTCATAGCCCCTCCCTTTCCCTCCCCGCACGCAGGGAGAGGAGGGGTGGGACCTTTATTGAACGTAGGGGCACAAGGCCTTGCGCCCGTACTAAGTTTCGCCGTCTCACGAGGCAAACAAACGGGATAAAGAGAACAGCCACGACACCGTGGACTATAGATCGAGGGGGGTTTCTCACATTTCGAGAGCAATTGCCTGACCTTCTCAATAGTCTGTATTGTCTGCTGCCGAATTCGAGTATCAAGCCTCACTCCTTGCCGCCTCCCTGTAGCGGCATAGTAGATATACCCTATCTCGATCTCTCCACAATCTAACATCTCCTCCAGACATAGGGCTTGGGCACAAAGCTGTAGTTGATCGTTCTTCCAATCACCCCGACGACCCTTTTTAATCTCTACAGGATAGATTTTACCGTCCTTTTCCTCAATCACATCCGCCCGCCCATGAAGCCGGTATTTCTCTGAATAAAGCCAGACAGAACGAAATTGCCTGGTGTCCCCGCGCCGGACTTCAACCGGAATATCCGTACGAGCATGAAGAATGGAACCTTCAACTGTATGTTCGTTTTGTAAAAATTGCCCCTCACAATAAATGAGATAACAACGCCTGGGACAATAATCAAATTGATTCAGGGCTGAAATTAAAATGTGGTCTTCCTCAGTCTTCATAAAATTCTCCCACTCCTCTCCAGGATCTTAGAAGATTCTCCGTCTGAAATCCGCCTGGCCATTCCCATCCCCCGAGTCGTCTTCTTACCAATCCCACTGAATAAGGCAAAATCAGCTAATAAATTGGTGATCTTGATAAACTCCGGCGAAACAGGACCAATAATACGAAATGTCACCTGTCCAACAAATCCGGTAAGCGTGATTTCACTATCCTGTCGAAAAGGTTGGGTATGGATATGATAGCAAACAACAACAAGATGATTCTCTACGGCATCCACAAACTCAGGGGAAATAGGATAGGTTGCTCCAAAAGCATCGTTCCAACGATCGGCCAAACTCTTCCAAACAAGACGGGGCTCCGGTAAAGGTATCTGTCGGTCCAGGCGTTCAAATACGGTTGGTGATTTAAACTCAAACGTAATCACCCGCTCATCCACCGAAGCCCGGATAATAAGATCCTCCACCTCGCTATATCCTGCCCATGGATGTCGGCTAAACCCAGAAGCCAATACCTCGACAATCTGAAATTGGGTTTTATCAATAATCAAGACAGGAAAAGGACTCTCACCTTCCTTCTTTACTCCGCTGAGCCCCAGCAGATAACTTAATAAAGCCGGATAAACCCGGTCATCCAAAGCTGCAAGGTGTAACCAGTATAGGGTGCCTCCCGAGGTCAGAACCTTATGATTAGAACCGGTCCTGTTCCTTGCCCTCTCAACCCCCTTGTCTATAAATAATGGCGATACCGCATAATGCCTGAGAGCTGTCGGCTCGTCCAAATCCGGTCTGTCGTGTAATTCGGTGGCCAGCTCCGGATCAACCTGCCGCATGAGCTCCAGGAACATCCCTTGAAGTCTGGCCCCGGTAGCTTCACGAAGATTAAACTGTGATTTCGGAAAAATTTTTAAGACAATAGAATAAGGCATACCTTTGCTCCCTATTGAATTCTCAATCCTGAATGTTTAAGATTGCCGATCACCTGTAAAATTAAATTGCATACCGGCAGGGAAGCAGAAAGATCCCCCCGGACCTTCGACAATAAGATAATTTCCCTCAAGATGTGCATTGTTGATTAAGCTAATGGGAGGCATGTTGATATAATCACATAACCTCAATCTACTCATAGGTAAAACGTCCAGTGGATTGAGGGGATGAGTAGCCACATAAGAGCCACTCCTTTCTGATTTAATCCGACATTCATGCCAATCTAAATGTGCTTTCGCTAACCATTTCCCAAGTCGAATCCAGGGAGGAGGTTTATAACGGTCCGTTTGATCGAATATAAAAAACCGAAAGAGACTTTCGGGAGCCAGTTCCTTGGCACGTCCAAAACCAGGAACATTTTTTCCCCACAGGTCTCGTTTGAGCTTTTCCATATCCACATGATACCAGTTAATGGCATACTTCCACGTGTGCAGGGAAAAGGAGTGGCGAATAGAAACGGCCGGAGTTACGTAAATCCCTCGCTGATTGAGATCACTTAGATCTTCTCGATATTGCGGTATCTGTTGCCGTACAAAATAGGGACTTACCACAAGACCTAGGGCATAACATAAAGCATAATTATGGATCAATGCCTCGGTTTCATATAGCCGACCAACCTCCCTGGTAGCAAAGTATACGAAATCGTGAAACTCTAATTCGCATTCCAGTATTCGCATAATCTCCCTCACTTTACCCCAATAAAGGTATCAAAATAAGCTTTGGACTCTCGAAAGGCTTGCTCCAGAAACCGGCCGATAACTTCTTCAGATAGAACAGTATCCGCTTCTGCAAGAACGTTTTTGAGATGATCTCCCTGAATTATTTGATAACGAACTCCATCCCCCTGCAGCAACTCCGTCAAGGCCTTTTTCATGGCTTGTTTGACATCCTCTTCCAGAAGCGGATCAGGAGGTCTCAACTTATCCTTAAGCAAATCATAGGTTCTTTGGGTCAGACGCAGGTTGCTGGTAATCTCTCCATCGGCCGGTACAACAGCCAATACCATATTCCGCATTTTGCCCGTTCGGGTTGTTTGAGCTCCATAATGTTTGGTCCGAAGGATGTTATTCAATACATAAAGAAATCCCGCTTCGGTAGGATCTTTCAAGGTCACAATACTTGGGAAGAAGACCTCAGGCTTTACATGGTCTTGCGTATTTATACGCGAGGTGGTTTCTCCTGCACGGGACATGGTGCCATCCTCAAAAGGGGCATTGAGGGTCAGTACTTCATGGGAATCTTCATAGGCTGTGATGGAGAAGGCTGTATCTACTAAAACTTTAGACTTCTCTGAACCACTTTCGCCAATAGCGAAACCATAGAGAATGCAATCCGGACAGCGCATGCAAAAACTCACATTGTAATCACAGGCATGGTACATTCGGAATTGGTTCTCCAGCTTCTCTCGCCCCGTCCCTTTGGCCGCTTCCAGCCTTTGTCTGGCTATTGCATCGTAAATGCCATACTTTCGAAGCAGTTCCCTTCCGGTTAATCTTTCAGGTGTGGATTGTTTCCGTTTGAACATAAGGATACGTGTCATTAAACCCCGATCTTCTACCCCAGCCTGTACCCGGGCTGTATTGAGTGCTCCATCGGTCTGGAAAAGACTGTGGGATTCCGTAACCCGGAGAACGGCTAAATGCACATAGTTACCACTCGGTTTCGATGGAATAGCCCCTAAGAAAAGTCTTTCATCTAAACTTTTTAGAAACATATTTTTTCCTCCTTGATCGAAAATTTCCCTAAATCAAACCCTTACGTCTCTCTGTCGAGAATCGGTTGTTTCACCTTTCTCCATAAAACTTATCAAACCCGGAGGACTCTCCCTTCGGAAGATCCGACACTTTTTTTCGGCTTCAAACGGAAGCCGATACTTCAACTTCTTCGACTTCTTCTGGGATTTCAACCCCACGCTGACGACGCTCCTCGTCTTCTATTTTGCGGTAAATGAATTCGCAGGTATCCCGAAACAGGTTTAATTGGACCCCGACAAGACGCGCACGGTCCCCTCGAAGGGACTTTTCAAAAATCTCCTTAACAAAATATTCGGCAAAGTCCCAAACGGCTTGACGTTCTTCCTCTGGGGTAAGGGCCAACTTCCACTTACCCTCCACCAGATTAAAGGTCGGTTTTCCTTCGGCCTGTCCACTATGGACCCGTTGCATCAGGGACATCACCGCGGCCGCGACCAGATCCACCACTGCATCGCCAAATAAATCTTTATCGGCTTTGAGTAACACGTCTGCCGCTACATCTATCGGTTTGAGAATGGCATTGGCCTTGGCCGAAGCTCGCTTGGCACGATAAAATCGTCGATAAAGTTCGACTAGTCTTCTAGGATGATTCATAGCCTCCTCCTTGGGATCAATAAATTTGTAAAGCTCACCATAGAGTCGAATCTTGTTAGGTGGTGGAGATTCGAGCTGGGCTTTACGAATCCAGTTGTTTAAATAATGAAAAACATATAAGGGAGTTTCACTCAGGTCACGGGCCAACTCGGCAAGCCGACCCCAATTGGCATCGTAACCCCCTTGAGATTGCCGGGCGTTGGCATCCAGATGAATGATATAAGCCGCCGTGAAACAGGATAATACGGCAGGAATCTCATCCAACCTGAGGCGTAAGTGTTTTTCCTCTCTACCCTGTTCACAACGACTTAAAAGATGTGCCACAAAATCATGGGGTGCATCGAACATCACCGTCTCTTCAAAATCAGCACCGCTAGTATAAATGGGTACGGCAGATTCGGAAGCAACAACCTTGACATCAAACAGCAACGGGAAAAGTAAAGTGAGAAAAGCCGGCATAACCCAGGATTCGGTATCTGTTGCGTCACGCCCCGGAGGGATTGCAGCAAAAAAGAAGGTAATAGGTTCATCATTGGGATAATCCAGCTTGAAAACCCGGTTGTTTTCTTCTACCGATTCCTCACTCATGAGAAAAGTATCCAAGCTCTGGAACCGGGCCAGGGAAAAATCCACTTTCCCCGTCTCCCAAGAGGGAATCAGATGATCCCGAATATCGGTTCTGAAATTTGTTCGATAGAAGTTGGTGTAAGCCTTTCGTAAAAAGGTTACAGTTTCGGCTGTGAAGTAATAGGTTGGGTAAAGATAAAGATACCGATACTTTCTCTCCTCAAAGTCTTTGCCACTCTGTTTCGTACGGTTCATAAGGATTTGTCTTAGCATCATCTCGAGAGAACAAATAGGACAAATATTTCGTATGGCCTGAGAACCATAAAGAGGCTGCTTGTTGGTATAGACTTGGGGTTGAAAAAGGACTCCGGCTTCTTCCTGTTGAGATGCTTCAAAGGGGCTACTACAAAGTGAGCAGGGTCGGATACGAGCATGAGAACGTTTAAACCCATTATATCGATTCAACTCATTCAGAAAACCCTGTAAAGCTTCAGGGCCAGATCTTTCCCCTCGCTCCTGGTCCTCATCTTGCCCTGTCCCAATACCAATGGTGGTAAGTACGTAATTCCTTAGATCTCTCCAACCATCCTGGATTTTAACTCCTTGCAGAGCCAAAGAGATTTTTTGGGCGATGGTTTGAGCCAAATCAGTCAATAAATCTGGAAAATCATCCGGCCCAAACCCGGGGTTCCGTTTCAAATATTCGGCAGCCACGTAATACCAGCCAAGGGGAACTCCACCGGATGCACGGGTGGCTTCCGATTTTGTTTTGAGAAGATTAAAGACCTCCTGCAGATCGTTAACATTCAGGAGTTGAAGTAGTTCTCGAGCCACATCCAGCCGTTTACTTCCCTCTGAAAATCGCTTTTGACAAAACTCACCCCAGATTTTCCGTTCTATGAGATCACAAAACTCGGCGAGCCGATCAATACGAAGATCATCAGAGAAGTCGAAGGAAATATGAGAGAGTTCCGTGACTTTAGATTGAACCTCTCTAAGCTTTTCGGCACGCTTAGGAGCAGAGGCCGATTTCCCAACAATCTTCTGAAGAGCTCCCTGGAGAGCTATTTTTACCACTAATTCCTCCGGTGAAAAGAAAAGCCAGTAATAATCGGCAAACTTAAGCCCTTTGCCATCACGGTCCAGTCCAACCAGGCGCTTTTCGATTTGATGCGCACATAACTTACGGATTTTCGCGATAACCCTCTCTGGAATAGATGCTGTATCGATGGGAGGCAACCTCCTCTCCACCCCTTCGTTTGCAGGGGGAAGAGGAGGGGTCAGATAAACCACACCATTTGGGAAGTAAAGCAGTGGCTGATAACCTGCCGAACGGTAGAGATCGAGGAGAGCATTGTTCAGGATATTGGTAAGAACGCCTCGATTTTCTGAAATCGTATGAAAGGTAAATTGATATTGTCCATTGCTCAATTGATAAATCAGATGACAGAGATTTTCGGTCAGAATATCAGCCGGGTGTTTGACTTCAGAAGAAAGTAGATCGGCAAGTCGGGTCAGCCGCGCCGTCAACTCACAAACCTTATCTGAGATTGTGAGTTTGAAACCTATGGTAGGGTGATGGGTTTCATATTTTTCCTGGGTATTATGGGCCAGATAAGCCAGAGTGTCAATCTGATCTTCAGGGTTTAAACCTCCGGCCTTAAGAAAGTTATCAAGTCCAAGCCTCGCTATCCAACTTTTCAAAATAGGTTCGACAAATTCCCTGTATCTAAGAAAATCCGGTTTAAATCCAGCTCCAAACCGTTCTTTAATTCTCTCTTCAACCCCTGGAAACTTCTCCCAATCATGTAATACATACCCTGCGATAAACAATCGATAGGATCGCTCATCCAGGTAACGGGCTATGCTGGTATCCATTTGACGGAGTTTTCTTACAAGGGTAGCAACGGGAAATAATCCATTAAGAAGATGGGCGGTAATAGATTGATCTCCAAGGGCGCGTTCCGACTTCATCGGTTTTCCTGCGGCCAACATCTCCTGGCGCTTCTGTTCGACCCAGGTCCCACCTTTAGCCGTACAGCCTGCCAGTTCGGCAAAAAGCCGGGGGACAACGTCCGTAGAAAAGTCTTTGAAAACCGAATTGTCCGGATTTTCAAATTCTATTGCCTTTTGAAGAATTCTTACGGTTAAGATTGAAGAGTTATCCATAAAAAGTAGAGGTCCAGAGTCCTGGATAAGAACCTTCCGCTCACAGGGAGGAGGAGGTTCTTACCCCTTACTCACCCCTTCATAACTTATGCAATCCACCCCTTTGATGGGGTCTTATTAAAGAAATACAGCGATTCCAGCATCAGGGCTTCTTGACCAAAGGCAATGGAGTACGGTGGATTTGGATCGGACATGGAGTACTTGTCGGCCAGGGAATAAACAGGAAAAAGCAGGGGTAGTGCCCGACGGAACTTTACATCGAGCCGGTTCATTTCGAGAATGTAACAGACCAACCGCTGTTGTCGAAGCTTGGCGTTGAGCCTGTTTTGATAATCCGATTCTATATTAAGGAGGTTAAACCCTTTCAGGACCAAAACCCTGGAGAGATCCAACTCCGACAAATCACAATCCAGATAAAATCTCCACCGACTGGGACGATCCAGGAAACTGTTTACCTCAATGAAAAGCGCGGCATAATCAAAAGGTTTCGTGGAAACTCCGACCGCTTCAACCTTTTGTAGAAACTCTTGCCGGTCCAGAACCCCTGAAACCCGCCAGTTGGATAGAAGGCGGGGAAGATCATAGGTTTTAAATTGTTCCCTGGGGTCTTCCACGGTCAGGTCTATAACTCCACACTCAAGCCCATTTCCACCACGAAAACTACGAGCTACTTCAAGGATCTCCGGTGCATAGCCCTCTCTCTTTTTGAGATAGCCACAAACCTTACCGACCTTTGCTCTAAAATTTCGGATTCCAAAGGCCTGTCGGATATCTTCCTTGAACCCTTCACGGATGGTTTCATAAACCCCTTTAATTTCCTTCTGACTGAGGGCATAGTAGACATAAGCCGATTGCAGGATGCCCCAACGCGAAGGGTAGTAACGAAAATCGGTGACCGGCGGATAAACCTGGTTTACGGCATCCCGGAGCTCCTCCCGACTATAAGCCATCCCGTCTATAAGCAAAGCCTGATCACTCTGCCCTTCTTTCTTTATCAGCAACCTTTCGTAAATAAATCGGGGGATCAGGGCATAAGCATAGAATGTGTGGAATTGAATAGGAATACCTTCTTCATTTGTATATCCATCATGGCGCCCGAGCCGTCCGAATCGCTGGATAAAGGAGCTGGCATCCACCGCTTCGAAAATTAAAAGGTTAATTTTAAAATCTACTCCTACATCCACTGTTGAGGTTCCGATTAATAGATCTGCCTTGTAAGAAGCTGATTTCTCACTTTCTGTACTGAAACCTGTATTCTCTCCAACGGTAATACCTTGGGAAGTCAACTGTCCTTTCAGTGCCCTTGTGAGACGCTTTGCAGCCGCAACGGAATTTAAGATTATAGCACCTTTAGATCCTGGATGGTTGCGGAAGAATTGAACAATAACCGGTTCTACATTTTCCATAATCCATCGCTCGGTGCCGTTTTCTGGGACCACCAGGTTCAAAGTTACCTCATGGGAAGTCCTCCGCCATTTTTTGCGAAATCCCTCGTCCCCGGCTTTACTCTCTTCACGGCGTAGGTGACAATATTTACTTTCCACTACCTGGTAATTCACCCCGGCTTTTTCCAGGAATCCCCGGAGTAAAGGAGAAGGTGTAGCTGAGAGGAAGAGGAATTTCTTACGACCGGGTCCCGAGATATGCCGGGTCAGGAAGATGGCATTTATGGCACTGACGGCCTGAGGGGTACCGAAAAGATGAAACTCATCGAAGACCACCAGATCAAAGTTATTGACCAATCTTGCAAAAACTTTATCCCGGTTATCCAGGGGGCGAAGGTAATAAAGATTAAATATGTAGTGATAAATATCCGGATTGGTCAGAATAATTTCACTTTCCTGGAATCGGGTCAGGAGTTCTGTTTGTTTGGTTATCCCTGCCGTTTCTGCCATCGCTGCCAGCAAATCTGCCGAGATTCGACAAACCCGGGGTTGAAGAGACAGGCGAAACCGGGAGACATAATCCTTGAGCTGACTCTGCTGATCCCGCCCCAGTTCGTTTGTGGGATAAAGGGCCAGAGTCGGCATGGGTGGACGAGATAAAAGAGCCCTGGAAAATGCCGCCAGTGATTTCCCTCCTCCCGTTATTACTCCATTAAAAATCACGTCCACGTTGGAATCCATCAGCCATTTGAACGTTTGTACCTGGTGTTCATAAGGCTGAATTCTGGCCTGAACAAAAAACTGCTCAGGTTGCTCACTTAATTTTAACCAGGTTTCTTTAATGGTAATTTGAGCCACGGTCAGTTAATCCTGATGTTTTTACTTAATAAAGCAAGTGGATAAAATGAAATCAAAGCTTTATTCGGTCATTAAACCCCAAACCGTTTCAAAGAAGTCTTCTAAAATAGGTTCGGGACCTGTACCAAAGTTTATATGTGTACCGTCAACTGTCCATTCACCGAGAACTGTTCCTGGGAGATCATTTAGCAAATTGAAGCTGTATTCCAAAGTAATAAAACGGGTAACAGCTTCCTGGGTACAGAAAATTTCTTTCTTCCAAGATCGATAAATCATTGCAACAAAATACGCCTCTGCAACAGCTTGGGGAGTCGGGAGTGTAATAAGTACTATGATCGTTCCTTCATCCAATTTTCTGATCTCATAATCTAAGTTGTCTGCAGCTACTAGGTCTGACTCTTCCATATTTGTGCCTGCATGTGCCCACAACAAATGTAAAAGGTCATTTCTATGACTACTCAAGGCTGTGATAAACTTTACCGGGTCGGCATGAAATAAGGATGGTAAAATTTTATGTGCAAAGATATAATGTTGACTTCTTGGTTTTCTCATTTTTCTTACCTCACTTTATGTCCTCACAGGTTACTTATCTTAAATTTTTATCTCCGTCTTCTGGATTCTGCCCGTACATCTCCACCTCCCTTCTCGCCATGTTCAGCATATACTGCCGCATCTCCTCAGGTTCTAATACTTCTGCATCGGGTCCCCATTGACGAACCCACCAGATGACTTCCCTCGGTTCGGCAACTTCGACTTCGTAGAGAATCCCCCCATCCTTCAAAGCTTCAATTCTCTCCGAGGGATGCCATTTAACCTCTTGGATATAAAAAGCCTTCTCTTTGTTGAATCGAATCTTCACCCTGGTCTTTCGCTCTCCCGTAAATACCGAAAAGCTATCTCTGTGACGATTTCTAAATGAATAATCTTCCCGAACTTCAAACCGATTGGGTTCGGGCCAGGGTTCAATCTTTAATACCCGGCTGAGTCGATAGGTACGGATGTCTCCAGTAGTTCTACAATAAGCATCCATATATAGAGAACGCCTTCTAAAGAAAATCATGTAGACATCGATGTCATGGGTGATCTTTTGAAAGTCATCATAGGGAGAAATGTAGATAATTTTTACAATTTTGCGATGCTCCATGGCGTATTCCAGGGCGTTCAGGATCGTTTCCTTACAGCCATAGCCTTCATTATAAATGGCGTCTTCCAAAACCCTTTCGAGTTTATGACGCACTAGGGTGTCCGGGTAATTGGCCACAATCTTTTTAATGGCTTTAATGGCCCGATAGGTAATGATGTAATCGCTCATATCAAAGAGTTGACGAACACTCATAATCAACGCTGAAATCTCGGTCAGAGTGAGATGACCTGTAGGAATAAAAGGATCTTTTTCTATTTCAAAGGAACGGGTTAAGCGATTGTATTTAAATTGAAAATTTAATTTCTCCAGTTCCGCCTTATCTTTATAGAATTGGGTTTTCGAGATACCGAAATACCTGGCAATCTGCTCAGGGGTTTGACGCGGGTTTCCCCGAATTTCGGTCATAAGCTCGAAGAGTCTGAGAAAACGATTCCGACCTTCCACAATACTCCTTGAAGGGCCTTGAGAAATCTTTGGATTCCCCTGGCCCCACTAGTAATTAAAGTTAAGATAAAAGACGATAAGGGGGAGAATCAACTGTGAAACAGTTCACAGTAAACCCCAGGGTGAACTTAGATAGAATTTTCTGTTTGGATTATAACGCGACCCTGTTAAATTACCGAAAAAGCTCCGGCAGGGCGACCTGTGTGGAAATCCTGGCGTCTCACCCCAGGATCCTTTAGTTCCGTGTTTCACAAGCCACCCCCCACGAAGCCTGGTATTCGATAAGACATGGCTACAAACCGATGGCTCCTACGGAGCTTTTAAGGCTAAAACGTAATTTAACAGAGTCGAGATGGTTATCGGATTAACATCAGGGTGCTAATTCCTCTTTACAATCTTTTCCTTCGTAAAAATATGAAGGGTTTTCCTTTAACTTCCGGTAAGACGATTCAAGAGATAAAAGTCAAATAGGTCCGCCGAAATAACGCAAATTTCAGGCGGAAGGGATAGGTAAAAAAGGAGGACGGATCAATCCTTAGTTTCTATTCATGAATCAGACCCAACTCCCCTGATACCCTAGGAGGTCAACATAAACATAGCCTGCAAATACTACAAGTGATCCCTCCCCATCCCCACCCCTCAATCCTTTCCCTGTCCACAGGAATGGGAAGTTGAGGGGCGGAAGGTCGAATCCCCTTTAGAGTTCCTCAGCCTGTTACAGGTTTGTACCAGATGTTTGTAAAGTTGGACACAAACCTCAACAAAAGGTTGTACCAATTATTTACTTAATTTTAACTGAGGGTTAATGATAATCTGGGACATGGTTTCGCATACCTCAAGAGGTCTTGAAATACCGCTCAAGGATTACATCTTTCGTGCAAAATTCCTCACCAACAGGTCAGAGGCAAGCCTTGCCACGATCTCATGGTCCTTTTCTCTCTCGGCCAGCATGGCATTAGTCGTAATTACCCGATTTTGTCCGAACTTGACGCCCTCAATTTATCGTGTTATAATTTCCTCATAAAGGTAACAAGGGATAAGTTAAACCTTGTTCTTAGAACTTAGGGAGAAACCCGAACCTTCTCCTGACCCGGTTCTCTTGCAGCGAATTTGAGATCGTGCCCTTTCGATAAGCTCATGACTGAAGCTCATGACCGGCTTGAGAAGCTTAGACATAAGGAACTGGGTTTTTTCAGTTCCCTGGAAGGTTTGATCAGGTTTAGGCAAACCAACCAGTGTACTTTATTTTTATGGTTCTACTACAGTGAGAGCCCGACATGAAGCTCCCTAATCGGGAAAGTGCTTACATTTCGCCGTCAAAATTGAGAGATTATCTATTATCGGAAACACACCCTGTTGGTAGATCGAAAGCCAGGTTCTTCCGTACCCTTGGCTTCGATGAAACAAATATAAACATATTGGAGCAAGGCCTAATAGCCATTGCTCGTTCCGAAGATGTTAAAGAAGCAACTTCGTCACCACACGGCATAAAATATATCCTTGAAGGAGCACTCCAAACCCCGGGAGGGGGCACCGTACGGATACAAACAGTCTGGATCATTGACGCAGGTCAAAACCGTCCTCGCTTCGTAACCGCGTATCCAATATGAGTGGGTTGAAATGAACCAATGACTGTCTGTTCACTGTTCATCAATAACTGTTAAGAGGAGGATAATATGATTCAAGAATTAGATACGGTCGTTCTCACCCATGACATTGAAGAGCACGGCCTGAAACAAGGTGATGTAGGAGCCGTAGTGCATCGCTACAGGGACGGCGAAGCCTTCGAGGTCGAGTTTGTCACAGCAGAGGGTAAAACCGTGGCGCTCCTGACGCTCAGTCGAGCGGATATTCGACCCATGAGCGGTCAAGAGATTCTGCACGTTCGGGAATTCACTCCAGCGTCAACCTAATTCCAGTTCGTGCCGATTTTTACAAAAAGGTTAAGTTAAAAGACAAAATTCATATGTCCTTAAGTTATAGAAGGCCATTTAATCACTTTCCCACTCCAAGAGCATAGTTTTCAAGTAACGCAGGACAGGACCCCGTTGAAGATAGGGATGGGCGAACTGATTTCGGTAGCTTCTCAAACATCCATAACAACTCGTACCCTCATCGCAGCCACAGTTCCCACTAACCCTTTTCCAGGCAGCTTCCAGACAGGCTTGAAGCATTTCTTTTTTCTCCAGTTGGGCGACAAGGCCTGCTCCACCCGGTACATTATCGTAGAGGATAATGGGAGGTAGAGAATCTGTCTGACTACTATAGGCTACGGTTGCGTTAAGATCCGTAGAGGGTACCTCTAAGACTTCTGAGGCAGCCCCTTCGACCAGGGCATAAGCCAATGAGTATGCGAACCAGACGGGCTGTGTAGCCTCTTCAGTTTTGGCATGAAACTGAAGCTGAAGTACATCCGTGACAAACTCATGCCCCAGAGAAACCTGTACCAGCGTTCCGGAACATTCACTCCCGTAGGAGGTCTCATGTTTCTTTTTGGGTTGTTGAAATCCAGCACCACATCTTTCACAGATGTAGAACCCTCTCCCACGGCGGCCTTCGCAAAGCACCACCAGATAACCGGGGGTGGCCGTCGTTAAACGAATACTTCCAAAGTTAATCGGGTTGCCTTCCTTGTCTTTAAAACCTGCAAAGTAGGGCCGCGTGGTAAAGACCTTATCGGGTCGCCTTTTAGGCTCTTCCGGTTTCTCTCGATTGGTCACAAAGCCAAATCTCGGATCGAGGTACTGTGCGGGAAACATATGCGCACAGCATTTATTAAAAGATGGCAGCCGTTTTTCATCCCGCCAGGGTTTACGTTCAAAACGGTTATGGATGGGGCACCGGGCATACCACCAGCGATCCCATTCCTGCCCGGCAACCCGCTTTAACCCGTAGGAAGTCCATATCTTTTTGTTGGCAATCAGCTTGCTCGTTGGGGCAAACTCAGAAACGGCAATGGCTAAGTCCCTCTGGAGGGAAATTTCCTTCGCTTCGCCATGCTGAATACTTTGTGTATCTAGTTCCACCACATCTACCGGAAAGCCATACTTGGGGATCACGGCCTTACGGGAAAGAAACGAAAGAAACTCCTCTTTAGCAATGGTATCGGCTCGCTTCCGGGCCCATTCGGCAGTTCGATAATTTCTGTTTTCCCTTGCACTCTTTTCAAGCTCAATCACGTTTTGATAATCACTGGAAACCTCCGCTTCAGCAAGAAACAGTCTACTTTTCTCTCCGGCAACCTTTGCCATCCAATCTTTGTTCTCTAAGCCAACCCGGCCCGCTATTTCGGGTGGAACAATAGCCTGTAAAGATTTCTTAAGGTTAGCTTCCTGCTCATTTAAGAAAGTTTTAAAGTCGGCAACACCCGAAGGATGACTTAGGTCATTGAAAAAATTTTCAACGGTCTTGAACTTATCCTTAAAGTTTCGAAAGAAATAAGATAAGGCGGTTGCCGTGATATGGCGAGTAATTATCTTTTCATTTCGTAGACTCAACACAGGAGGTCGAACCTTACCACTCAGTATGCGCCTGGGTTCAGCAAAGTGATAAAGGTCGTGGGGTCCGCGACGACAATAGGTAATAGCAAATCCAGGAGACCCACTCCGGCGTCCCGACCGACCCACCCGCTGTACATAGTTAAAGGCCTCCGGCGGTACATTGCGGAGAAAGATGGTGTCGAGATCCCCTAAGTCTACACCCACTTCAAAGGTTGTAGAACAGCTCAGAACATGGATTCTACCTTCTTTGAACTCATCCTGAAATTCCCGTGCTTTCCCATGGTCCAATTGTGCGGTGTGCTCTTCCACGCGCATAGGACCGGCTAGATCCTCTTCATATAACCAACGGTAGTGATTAGGCTCAAGGTTATCCGGTTGTATCCCATTAAGCGTGCCCAGGCAACGAGGCCTTGGGCAGACTCTACGAACCGATACGGTCTGAAGACGCCCACACCTGTCACATCGGAAAATTTTATGATGCTGGGTAACGAGATGCACTCTCCACCAATCGGGATTAAGCCTCCGGGCATCTTCAACAGGAAGAAGTAAACGGTCTTGGGGAGAAGCTGACTGATCAAATTCTTTAAGAGTTTCCCAGATTGCTCTCAGAGTTTCAATAGCCCAAGGGATTGCCTGATCTATGGAAAGATGGTTCCTTATCAGAAGCCTGGTCAAAAACTGGGCACGCCGTCCCGTTTTTCCATCCCAGCTCCGTACATCCTTTTGCTTTTTAGGTTCACCGATTCGAACCCGAGTTTGCCCTCCTTGGAGTTTAAGATCACTCCAATTTACGGAAATACCCGGCTCAGTTCGAAGTTCAAGGGCCCTTTCGGCCCTCATAAAATCCAGGAGAATAAATAGTAAATCCCAGGCTTCTTGTTCGGTTAACGACCAGGGGGGATTCCTGAGAATCTCAGGAATCTGGAACCAGACTGGCCATTTTACCAGCCACCGAACCAGACCCACGCCCTCTAAGGAAATTCTCGATTCATCGGTGAGAAACTCCCGATAAAGTCTCAGCCAGGCCTCACGGCTCAAGTCTAAGCTACCTGTGGTAGGAGGAAAAATCCTTCTCTCTATAAAGAGATCTCGTAGGTTTGTAGCCAGTTCTCGCAGGGACAGACCTTCCGATACATGGGGACTCAGCCTCTGAACCACCCTCAAAATCAAGTTGCGGTTCAGAATGTCTCTATAGGAATCTTCAAGATACCAGGCAAAAAAGGCGGCTTCCTGACGCCCATCGGTAAATGCCAGTATTTTTTTCCGTTTCTCTGGAAGGCTCTGATAAAGAGTTGTAGCAATAACCGCATTGGGGCCATCGGCTCCATGGATTACTTCTCTCACAGGATCACGACCGGCCGCACTGTATCCGCAAGCGCCACACTTCGCTACCTGATCGGCTCTATCTTCATCCTTTGGAGATTCTTCCTGGACTACCTGGATTAAATTGTCATGGTTACATCCTGGTTTACTTCGTCCTATCTCGCCGCACTGAACGCAAAGCTGGAGTATCTGTCTGTTGACAACCCCACTATAATCCTCCTCTATGTCATCTTCCTCACGATCCTCTTGGGGGCGTAAGAAAGTAGCTCCAAAATCAATTTGACCCGGGTCGCGGATCGCTTCCTCCAGTTTACCACCTTTGAGATTTTTTGGGCCTATAAAGTAGTGTTGACCGCATTCCCGACACAGTGCAACTTCAAAAGCTTTAATCTCCTGATCCTTCCCTTTACGATCCAGGAAGACCTTCTTTTGCGGCCAGTAGGAAACAAATGCGCCTTCAAGCGAACGTAAGAACAGATGGTAGCGTACCGATAAGAGCGGGGCATGGGAAGCAGGATCTCTTGCCTGGAGGAGAAGCTCAATCAATTCAGATAGGGCAGGTACGCGTTCTGTATCCGACAGGTCAGCAAAGACCTCTTCGGCAACTTCCCGAGCTTCCATAGGATTGCCTGTAATAAGACGACGTAGCTTCGTGGATCGAATATCGTGTTGCAGAATCCTTCCAACCGTATAGGATAAATCCTCGCTATCCGGGAGATCTATTTCCAGTCTATTCGCCAACCCGGCAAGCTGGTTCCTGGTTTCTGGAATTCGTCCCTGCAGGGCTTCCCGTAGAAGTCCATAAACATGTGCGGGAAGATATTCTATCCCTGACTCTGGGATGGGTTCAGTCTCTCCAAGAATTACGTCTTTCGTGCAAAATTCCTCACCAAACAGGTTAGAGGCAAACTTTGCCACAGCCTCACGATCCTTTTCTCCTTCAGCCAGCGTGGCGCTCGTTGCAATACACCGAAAAGGCTCCAGACGCCCACCCTCTCTGAGTCTCTGTTTGAGGCGTCGCAGGAGCATGGCCATCTCAATACCCTTCGAGCCTCGATATTGATGGGCTTCGTCGAGTATCAGGAACGTCCACCATCGAGCACGTCCATGATCAAAGAGGGGACTATCATCCGGCCTGAGCAGTAGATATTCCAGCATGGAGTAGTTGGTGAGCAGAATATGGGGAGGTTGGCTTCGCATTTCAGAGCGTAAAACCAGCTCGCCGGGTAGCCGATTTGCCAGGCGCTCGACGGCACGACGTCGGGTGTCGTTTTCATCTTCCGGTGTTTCTCCGATATACTGTCCGAAGGTAACTCTGAAGGATGATTTCTCGTATTCAAGCTGTTTGCAAATTTCACCCAAACGCTCCCGCTGATCATTTGCCAGAGCATTCATGGGATAGAGAATCAAAGCCCGCACCCCCGGACCCAATTGACCGGACTGAAATTCTCGGTAAAGGTGAAGCAAGACAGGATAAAGAAAAGACTCGGTCTTACCACTTCCTGTTCCTGTGGCCACAATGATATTACGTCCTTCAAAGGCTCCTCGAATGGCGGCTTCTTGATGTCGGTAAAGGGGTCTATCTCCCTGCACGGCCCTCAAGAGTGCTTCATCAGGCTCAAATCCAAGGAGGTTCTGAAACAGATCTCTTGGCCTCTGGGCCCGCTGGAAAACGGGAGTAGCCTCAAGGTACGGCCCTTTGCTCAAATATCCTGACTGAAGGGCTTCTTCAAAAGATGCCCGGAGATCTGGATCCTTAAAATAAAAGGTGGTTTTGAGATAATGCCGATATCTCTCTTCAATTCGTTGGGATAACGTTATGAGATCCATTAGAAATCCTCACTCCTTTATTGAAACACGTAAAGCATATTTTTATGGTTTTCCCTCAAATGCCCTATCCTATCTCTTGGAATAGCGTTACGTAAAAGATAACGACACCACTTGCATTCATAAAGATGGGGGGGGTTTTTGGAGAGAACCTCTCGGATTTCATCTGGTTTAGAAAGAATTTTAATTTCTAAAGGAGCTCCTGCTTTATGAGATTTCTCTTTGCTGTGTCGGTCCATGACAGTGGTTGGATTTCTCGGATCATCGGATTCAACATAGAAATTACAATGAGAACACTTATATATTTCTCTTGGAAGAGCAGAGTCTTGATCCTGTATTCTTTCATGGGTTTCCTCGGAAGTCAAAAGTCGAAAGCATGCGTCCAGGTGATCGGATTTAATATGATCCCATAGATCTTCTTCTGTAGAAATTGAGAATTCACAGAGTCTACAATTAGCTTTGAGTGTAAGCTTGCAGGTGGTTATTTGATACTTTGTACCCCTATGGTGAATCCAAAAATTAAATAAAATTGTGCCAATATTTTGGATCTCCTGTGCATCACAGAACTGTCGTAACGGGATACTGATGGTTCTCTCTGTAACTTTTATAGGACAAGGTACGGCTGTTGCTTCTTTAAATCCAACAAAAGCTTTATCTGCCCAACGTGGTTTTGGAAGTCTCAGCCACAACGTTTTCCTTGATGTGGCCAGGAAATCTTCACGGGTAAGAGGAAGTTTTTGAGCTTTCCATTCTGAGGGTATTTGGCTTTCTTCTCCAATGGCCCACCAGAGTCTTTCCACAAGAATGGTAACCTGTATCTGACACGTGCCTCGAGAACTTATAAACCAATCGGTTTTATCATAGTTAGGATTGGCAGGAAGGGTCAGTACCGTCCTGTTATCTCCACGCTCGATCTGGACGAGCTCTTCTAATTGACGGGACGGTTGAACTGTGCACCCCGGCTGGTGAAGGAATTCAACCCGTGTAGGCTCATGTCCATCCTTAGTAGGAACCGGAGAGGGTGGAGGTACTCTAATAGCCTTCAAGGCGGGGATAAATCTGAAGTCTAAACTCTCTAAAAGCTCATCCTTCAGATTGTAAATCCTGATAAAATACCAGCCATCGCCCCGTTCTGTAACTTCAGAAGGCAGGTCCTGTTCCTGAGTGTCTGGGTCGAGACTCAACAGCCTGGTCCATCCTAATTTTCTGATTCCCTCCTCCCCAATAACGATGGTCCCAATATCTTTCCATTGGAGGCGGTCGTCTAAAGAGCGGATTCGGGGGGGTTTCTCTCCAAATAAAGGACCCATAGCTTCATTCGCATCGTTTAGAAGATTCCCAACCAGTTCGAATCGGGATGCTCTGGGCTGGATTATAACCGACTTGCCCTCCTGGCTGCGAAAAGCGATCTTTTTGCCATCGCCTTTCTCAAGGATATAGAAATGAGCCTGATAGCCCTCTAAGGAAACGGGCTCCGGTGCTATGGGGGGCGGTCCCGAAAGCTCAAAATCACGTTCCCAACTATCCGGAACCACGGCCAGATAGGATCCAAATGAAGGAGACCGGATGTAGCGTCCTTCATTTTGATTATTCAGTTTAAATAGTAGATAGCCTTCTTCACCAAAGGTAGTATGCCGCTCCCTCGTACTCCCATCTTCCTCCCAACGGATCACGACCTGTCCATGAAATTCTTTAAGACACCGGTAATTTTCATCTGATTCATCTTGCGGGAGAGGTGATTCATTTTGAAGTACCGTCAAACCGGGGTTTTCAAGAAGATCTACCGGTATCTCCACGGCCAGAATCCATTGGCGTGCCCTTTTCAAACAGATGATCTCGGGTTTCGGACGCCGTAGTCCTGGCTCTCGCAATACTGGTTTCTCAGGATGTTCTTCCGTGCTTGCATATCTTCTAGGAGGTCGATGATCAAGTGGAGTATACCTTCCCCCCTTTAATTGTTCGGGTTTCTCTTCGATTTTCTGTTCTTCTTCAATCCTTTGCTGTGCTTCCTCTTCTGCTTTACGCTGGATTTCTTCTTTTAATTGTTTCCGTATTTCCTCCACCTCGCAGCGCGCTTCCTCGACCTTTCGTCGTTCCTGATCAAGTTGTCGTGCTTTTTCTTCCAATTGCCTGCGTGTTTCTTCTACTCTTTGACGTGCTTCCTCGACTTTTCGTTGTTCCTGGTTAAGTTGCACTCGCTCCATCTCAAGCCGCCGTTGTTCTTCTTCAATTCTCTTTTGAGCTTCTTCCTCCGCTTTATGTTGTGCCTTTTTTACTGCGCTTAGCGGCTGCCACCTGCTATCGCTTAAAATTAAAATGTGGTATATGGAAACAAGATTTCCTTCGAGTTTGGCTAGAACTGCGAGATTTCCAGGGTGTGAAAACAGTATAAAGGGAAAATACCTTAACTTATACAAACGCCAGCCAGAGAATGTGGGGGCCTGACCCTGCAATTTGCTCACATCGGTTTTTTGGAGTAACCTTAGAAGCTTTTGACACTCAAGCCCAATGTCGGGCTGTGAATTTGCAAGATCTTCCAGAAAACCTATTTTTATAGAGATTCGCATAGAGAATTACTGGGCACTGATGTGACAGATATACTTACTCCCATCCTTTAAAAATCGCACGTTGTACTTTTCCATCCTGCCGCGTGACATCGGCACGACAACGCATTCCGGCGGTTCCCATTCCCATCGGATAGAGAGGGAAGTTGCTACACGAAACGATTTCACCTCCCTCGGTTTGGACTTTTGCTTTGCCCCCCTTAACATCTTCTACTAGAGTGACCCACTCCCTCTTCGTTGTAACCTCTTCTTGTTTCGGTTTCTGGACCTTCGGGCTTACCTTTGGAGTAGTTTTGATTAGCGATTTTGCTGCAGGTGTAGAACCTAGATCCTGGGATGGTGTGGTCAGCTTGCTGGCGGGCACCTTTGTAGTATCTGAGATTGGCTCGGCAATGTGGGGATCAAAAGCACAGGGATCAGGCAATACGGGACGGTCACGGTATTCATTTTTCTTTGTGCCCTGCACGCCTGGCAATTCGATCATCATATATCGGGTGTTGGGACGCTGCCTGCCATTTTCAGTGATGACACAGTTATTAGGAGCAGCCTGACCGTTAACAGGCGGTACTGCCTTAAATCCCGGCCATTCCATCATTTTGAGCAGCATGCCGATACGCTTCAGTTCATAGAGGTGCTGGCAGGTGGTGTTAGGATTGAGTACTTCTAAAACATGCTGCTCAAACTCGTGGGTACGCCGTTCTAAGGTTGTACGGTCAGACAGGGATTCGCCGCTGCTTGAAGTACCTGTCTGCCAGGTGTCGCCGTTAAATAACGAGCCGTAACGTGTTGGACGGTTGGTCAGGTACAGGACGGCCTCCAGCTTCACCGCGCCCATGCCCAATGGTTTGCCCATGCCGAGATGGTGGCAATATTCCCTGGTAGAATTTCCTAACGGATGTAGTGCCCAGCAGAGCGCGCCCAACTCACGATCGGAGAGATTTTCGAAATAGATGCGAAAGGTAAATGTTACTCCCGGTTTAACGGGTCTGAACTGAGTGTGCTGAGTACTTGTGGCCGGAGCGTTGGGATCTTCAATATCTTGTCGGGTACGGTCGCCCTGGTGCCAGTATAGCTTGTGGCCACGAATGACGGTCTCCTCAGGCGTCTTATCACCATAGTGATGGAGTGTGTTCTTGTCGTCACTCGTCTGTACGAGATAGTGTTGAAACGCCGTCGGCTTGGGTGAGGCGAGAATACTCGGTACTATAGGATTTTGAGAGAACCAGATGTCCGATTGCCCTTCTGCCAATATAGCATCGGTGACAAAGACACGTCCGGCATAGGCCCGGTGTTTATCACCTTGCTTTGGGATTTCCTGAATAACCCCGCGCTGCTTCATATCGTCCAGTTCTGGTCGTGTGCGTACAAACCCAAATAGGGCCTCGGCATAGTCAATATGTTCAGGATAGCGTAAGGCTTTGGGAACAAAATCTAGAGGTGTGGCGGTACGTTTGTCGTTCTCGATGAAGGCCGGCACTCTGAAGTTCGGGGTATGACCGAAAAACAAGACTTCACCTCTTACTTCAACGTAAAAAATTGGATACCCATCCCGTAGACACCCCCTATATCGGTCAAAAGGTGGTTCAATTTGGAAGGGAGTCAACGCATCCAGATAGTCGGTTACAGCTTGATTGTTGATTTTGAGAAGTTTCTTTCCCTCAATTGCCTCTAACACTAAGGCATGCCTTTTGCGAGGGGAAACAACCTCTTCGCTGCCAGCTTCACGCATATTGCCGGAGCAGACAAGAATGCCCCGGTATGGGTATCCGGCATCAGATGGACCGATACGAGTTATGGTAATGAAATTACCCTTTTTGCCTTTACGAATGTCTACGTCGAAACTGACAGGATGATATTGAGGCCGATAATGGGGTGAATTAAAACGAATAAGACCGGGTAGGGCGTTATCGTGAATACTATCCTCTTTGACCTTGAGATAGGCTCCTTTCTCCGGCCATCCCATATCTGCTGGCTTTTTAGCCGGTTTAACATACCATTCATCCCCTTTTTTAATCAAATATCCAGCCTGGACGTTACTTCCAAATTTGCCTATGATTTTTCTGTACGGTTCACCTAAAGGATCGTCCTTTGCTGCTGCTACGGCGCGGTAAAAGATTTTGAGGGAATCTGTCACCCATTGCACCTTGCCGTAACTCACAATCTCCAGCACACTACGTAACATGCCGCGCAGGCTGCTACCGGGGATGACAGGCTGGTTGGGGTCACGGGTGTAGAAAAAGTGCGGGGTGTTCTTTACTTGCTGGAGATAGGAGCTGTCTTTGTCCTCGCCACGCTCTTGCCGGAGGAATTCGGGCAAGGTAAACGGACACCGTACGTAAAGCGGCGACTTCGTCATGAGTGTAACCTCAAAATAACCCGTATGCCGATCGGGATAATAGCGATCATGGTCGGGAAGATCGTTGGCGTGGTCTACGGCTGTTACAACAACTTCCGGCAACGGCACAAAGTTGTAAGGCGCGCTGGCGGTGCGATTAGGTTTGAGCTTGCCATTTGGGTTAACGGGATTTTTGTGCCTGGGTAAATTCAAGATGGTACGGTTGCTCATTTTGGTCCCTCCTCGTTTTTCAGTTTAACCAGCCGACTGGCGACAATACGGGCAAAACCGCTGTCGTCTTCCTGGATGTAGTGTCGTACCCACAGGTATGGCGGATTGGCCTCCCGGTTCTTTCCCAAAGGTAATTCCATCGGCACAGCATGGCACAGTCCTTGCGCGCCGTCTCGCAGCAAGGTGAAGCCGTTACGATGTTCCCCGTGGGTACCCCAAAGCATCTGGGGTTCATCAATGGCATCGGTGAATATCGGTGTTTCTCCGTTGACAGGCTGGCGAATCAGGCGAGCATGCCACCGATTGTCGCCGTCGCGCCAGAGCAGGAGTTCGGCGTGTTCTGCAAACAGTCGTGCCTGTTGTAACGTTTCTGCACGGAGCGGTGGAGATACTTCAGGTGCCACCCCGTTGGATGTGACCAGTTGCCCGTTGTCATTTATCTTACCCCAGATCACACCATCGTCGGCATGGGCCAGTAACCATTTTAACTTGTATTGGACAGCCTGGGTTTGTAACCATGCTTTCACATCCTGGATGGTATCCGTTGGAATCGGTTGAACGACAGCAGGGTAGGATTTAATTTCCAGTTTCATGATCTCCCTCCCTTCAAATACAAGCTCAATGCGGAAACAAATTTTTCTAATGCTTCACGATCTTCCATAACGGTCAGATCTTGTCCGTTGGTCCCGATTTCCCACCGTTGGGATGTACCTCTGCCCTGGAAGGTTAAAATCGCACGGTTACCTTTCAACCGTCCCCGTCCGACACTGCTCTCCCCGCCTAAGGGCAGGTCACCCGTCCACAGGTCTTTGAGCAGCAGCAAGAGAAGTCCAATTTCGTAATCCTTTGGGTTTACCAATCGTATATCCACCGTCAGGGTCGTGTCATGACCTCCGAAGGCAGGTTGTTCGTTGAATAGCGCCGTCTCTCGCGCTCCAGCGGTGAAGCGGTCTATACTGACCCGATTTTGGACAAGGTCTGTCCTGGCGTTTTGCACAACGATTTCGGTGACCATGACACGACTGGCCAACGGAGTTGCATCGGGGTTACCCTGTTGCCTGCGCTTCTGAACTTCGTCCATATCCGCTCCGAACATTTCATCAATCAACGTTTGTGCCCGGTCTTGAGTGTCCAGCGTGTTGGCAATCTTCAACGCCCGTGCCCGCAGTACACCGACCAGACTTGTTCCAGATAAAATCGGCTTTCTGGTGCCATCGGCTTGCCGTGCATGCAGGTGTACCATGTCAGGTCCTTGATCGTCCTGACCACTGCCGGAGCGAATCAACAGAGATCCATTTAGTGCGAAGGTGGCGTTAATGTGGAAAAACTCACGACGATCGTCCTCAAGCTTCGTAACACCCAGGGCTTTACCTATGTCCTGGATTGGGGTTACTGCTGAAAGGGGTTCGTCACCCTTTTCAATCCAGTCAAGCAAACCATCAGGTTTTGTCAGATCATAAGTTTTGACCCGCCATCCTGAAACGCTCACTCGTCCATAGCCGCGTCGCTTGCGGGCACCCAGCATGATGCTACCGTCATTAAACCCGGCCAGCGCCGTCGCCAGGCCACGTTTGAGAATATCAGCATTGTCACCCTCTCGGATGAGCAGCTCGAATCGTAATGGAAAGGTCGTACCTGCCTGCCACAGTTGCAGGTCGAATAACCTGTCCTCTCTGGCTGTGCGACTTTTAGGGTCGATGCTGACCCCGTTCCTCATTTCAATACCGAACGTTCCGGGTTTACCCAGCGCATCTTCTACAATGAGTGGGCTTTGTTCACCTTCCTCATCTCGTTTCAAACTACCGAAGAGCCGGACACTGGCTGAATTTGAATCGGCGGGTTGTCCATATCCCCGTTCACGTTCGCGAAGATAACTTCGTAACGCTCCGGTGACTGAAGCGCCCGTAAGTAAGGGTGTCTTGCCATCGAGTGGATCAACCAAAAGCGGCATATCGGTTAGCTCATCGGTATCCCCATTGCTGAAATGTGCCGGAGTTTGAAGGACCAAATCGCCCTCGACGACGATGCGAGAGATGATTTTCCGGGATGTTTGAGGTGACCAGAATGATTTCGTCATGGCTGTTTTTCCTCCTTTTGCCGATTTTTTATAGCACGAGCCAGCACGGCATCCATGAAACGTAGAACATATTCGATACGTAACGTATCGGTTAGAGCCGCTGTCAGGCCACCCACTTTGCGTGTATCTCCTGGCTGAAAACCCAGTATGGCCTTCCAGGCATTTTCTTCTGTTTTCTGAAGGGTGTTCTCCAACCATTCCAACAACGGCGTGCTGTCAATCCGTGCACGCTCAAATTGCTTGCGTGCAGTATTGCGATCCTTAACCTGTTTAAGGAAATCACGCACACGCTGCGGATTGGGCTGTTCTTTCCTCAACTCGTCGTGAAGGATGTTGCGTAACCGCGATAGTTGGGAATTGTGGGGTGCCTTATCGATATGAAGGGTGTTCACCCTGGTAATTAATCGTTCGTCCAACCGCTGACGCAACATCCGTTCCGCCATGCGTTTCAGCAGTATCTCGCTATCCGATCCCGGCGAAATCGGGGTGGCCTGGATGGTTGGCCTTGGCCTGATGGGATCGACCTTTAACTCCGCTTCCATCTGCCAGTTGACGGCCACCCGTCCAAAGCCCTCGGCACGACGCTCACCTATGCCCTCCACCTCCAGTTTCTGTAACCTCTCCTTTAACTCCCGGTCGTCCATATGGGGTTTTTCGTAAACGAACACACTTCCCATTTTCACCGCAAGTGCCTGTGGTAACGGCAAGCCCCACTTGCGGTTAAAACCACCAACGGTTTCTCCGCGAAGATAAGCCCATCTGGAAGGAGCCGCCTCGCCGGCATGTTTGTAAGGCGATAAAGAAATCCCCATCCGTTCTGACAGCGTCCGTGTGACTACCTGTGGATCAACGACAAACTGACCATTGTGATCCCGCAGCAAGGCATCGCTCAATAGGGTGATGATCAGCTTACCGTCTACATCTGGGATGAACGTACTGTTTGCCTCACGCCAGGTATCCAATGCTTCATCCTTTAAAACCTCAAACCTTGATAACCCATAACCTCCGCTACGGGAGCCTCCCAGTATGGCATCGCCCATGAGCCACAACTTGAGAGGGGTTACATCGCTATCATTACAAAGAATTGCGGCTTCAAAGGTCTGTTTCGGAGCCAGGGCATCATACCGGTAGACGGCTCCTTGGGTATCATCCTTCGAGGGATCGATTTTGTGAGCAGGCATCGCCCGTCCGAACCGGCGGGTACGTGCGGTATGGACGGTAATGTGACGGTCCGGCTGGACAAGATGAACCTTTTGTCCCCCTTCATTACTCAACGCGCAAAATGGTTTGTCGACCCCCTGCCATTGCTTTTCGTCCTCATCACGCATCTCCACGGCAAAGTCGAAAACATCCATTTCGTTGCCCTTCTCGCGCTGCCAGGACTGGGGAGTAGGCAGAGTACGCCTGCCCAGGCGATCCAGCGGATACCCGTTGAGATAGCGGGTGGTTCCATCAAAGAACAATCGCCGTGCGTCCGTGTCGACGGCGTCTAATTGGGTTAAGTTCCTTGCACGGAGATATCGTTTGATAACCGCACCCCGCAGGACACTGCCGGGTAAATAATCAAAAGCTACGGCTTCGTTGGGATCGCCTTCCAGAGCCGTGACCAGGGTCGGTTCCAGCAAGGTTATACGATAAGTGATCACTCTCATGATGACGCTCCTTTCACGAGTTGCTGAAAGTCCTGAAAGCAATGATCCGTGATGTCGTGACCATGCTCATCCCTTAACCGCGCAGTCAGCCGTCCGCGACCACGATTGCGCCCTGTACCCGCGCGCCGCAAAGACAGGACACAGGCTGCAAGTAACGCCTTTGTCACGTCATCGGGATCCCTATCAAAATCCAGTCGCGCGATAAACGGCGTGTCGCGCAGCACAACCCGCATTGACCGCAGGCTTCCTTCCTCGGGTGCGCCTGTTTTTTCATCAACGGCGGTCTGACGCCGAATGGCGGTCAGTGACTCTAAAACCTCGGCGGGCTTCAGACGAGGCGGGTCTGACTTCACATCTGCTTCGATGGCATCCCGCAGCTCTTGGGGCAACAAGGCGGCGCCGACGTGCATCAAAGCATCGTCTTCCAGGGTACTCCCCCCCTGCCCGAAGAGAAACTTCGCCGCCTGTTCAAACCGGGCATATGCCGGGGAATTTTGTCGATTCAGGGCAAACAGAATGTTGGCGCATTCTTCGGCTAATAGGCCTTTCAACGTACGCCCGCGCAGGAACGGCAAACCGGTCTCCACATCGTATTCCACCTCCTCATCCACCAGTCCGGCCACGCCATCCCCGCGCCCGAAGGTTGCGTCGCTTTTAAGTTTCAAATGAATTTCCAGTCTCATGGGTCTACCTCCTTACAGGGGGATGAACCAGTCCGCCAGCTCGAGGGCGTCGAAGTGGCCACAGTAACCGCCCTGCCAACCGGCATTCTTCCAGTCAACCAACGAGGGGTCCACATCGGGAAGGGGCCTCCCTTCATTAAACTTCGTGAGGAAGTTCTTGATGGAATCAGGACCTTCTCTCAGGGCATCGCGCAGGGCTTTGAGTTTGTTACGCCGTGTGGACCATTTAGGTTCCTGGCCGGGTTGTGTAGATGGCGGTAAATCCTGGAATGCTTCGATTCCCTTTCTGACCACGCTCCATGAGCGTCCTGATTCCTTCGGGTTTGCGTTCAAAGTCACAGGCCGGAGCGTAAGCCAGCCGGCGTTAACTTTGTACTCACGTTCGCGAATAACCTCAATCCCCCCGGATAATCCACTTAATGCAAAGTGCCAGTCTAAGCACCCATCATCCCAATCATGATGAAGGTTTCGGATCTCTTTTCGGTATTTTTTCGCCTTCTTGCACAGCTCATCGGCCAGCGCGTACGCCCGCGCGAAGGGGTAATGGGCTTTCACAATGGCAATCCCGGCACAGGCCGTCAGTCGACCTTTTCCGTCGGGTAGATGGGTAGTATGCTTTTCAAGCTGTTGCAGGTACTCGATGGCTAAAGATAACCCTAACCGACCCTCGCTGACGAAGGTTACATCATCTCCCCCAAAGACAAGGGGACGGAAGGGCAACAGCCAGTTACCGCCTTGAGATTTAAGCTCGATCTTTACCAGTTCTTGACCGCTCGCGTTTTTATGGATGATAACTTTTTTGCCTTTGTCGTCTTGAATCCTCGCCGATAACTTCTCCAGGGTTTCGCAGAGCGCGGCTGTTGCGGCACGGTTAACAGCCTCCGAAAACGAACGCAGGGCATTGATATAATCGCGGTTCTGGGACGGGTTCGGGTAAGTTTTACCGATGTCCATGATACGCTGTCCCAGACCGTTTCCGTCGGCATGGACGACGGCGATGAAATTGTGTTCACCTTTGGTGCCGCCCAGGTGATCGGCCCGGTTGGGATAATCGTAGTTGGCGGGAGGTAGAAGCAGAGTTCGTAACCGCTGGTCAGCCTGCTCAACAGCCCGAAGCCTGGCAAAGATCTCAGCAGAAGCCGGACGCTCCGGGTCATCGCCAATTGCCGGTGCCATACCTACAGCAGGTAATCCTGTGGAACGGCACATGACCGTCACACCCAGCCCCAGCAGTGGAGCAGACAAGGTGCGGGCGCGTTTCTCCGCCGCCAGTTTCTTGAAGGCGGCCTTGATTTTTTCGGAAAGGGACTCGCTCCCATTCCAATTCAACAACTCCTGGGTAATAACCAGTTGCAGATTCGGGGCTTCGGTCAATACTTTCCGTGATAGCACACGGGTGAAATTTCTGGCTCCCTCGGGGGTCTGAAAAAGCGCCACAAAGTTACCTCCCCCCGTATAAAAGACCTCGGCATCCAGTTTGTCGGTCGGATTTTCTATGCATCTCTGAGTATCTAACTCTCCGTCTACTTTGATGTTGTTCCTTGGGGCAACCTGCCGTATGGCCTCTTTAGCCCAATTCCCGGTTGCCTGCGCAACGAGATAGGACGCTCCGATGTTCTCCCGGAGCCGGTTGCTTCCGAAGATGTAGGGTTGAATCTGTGCGGTATCTACAATAACCAGATACATGGGTCTATCCCTCCTCTCCGCTTTGGGACTGAATCCAGGTCTTGATATGTTCGGTCAAATCACGCAGGTGCTTACGTCCAAAGACACGGATGCGTCCTTCAGGGTCAACATCGCGTCGCATTTCGTGTTCCAACCCATCCGGGTCATCACTGCAACAGACCAACGCAACACGGGCTTCATCGCCGCCCAATTGTCGCGCGCGTATGTAGGCCTCGAAGAGTTTCAATTTAAGCGAATTCTTCTTACTTTCTGTTGAACAGGAGAAGGCAAAGAGTTGATAACCTCGCAGTGCCATCACGTCCACGTCAAACTCTACTTCATTAGGCACGATATTCTGTGCGCATTCGTGCAGACAGAGCTGAGTTGCTAACTGATTCAGTATGTCCAGAACATAATGTTCCAGCCACTTACCGTAGAGCCACTCACAAAACCGCTTTGGCTCGTTTCCAAAAGCGCCATGGGCGAGTCCCAGGTCACCTTGAGGTACTTTGAGCTCGGCGCGCAGCGATTGAACAACTTCGCTCAGAGAGCTGCTTGTGGGCAGGATCAAAGAAACAGCTTGCAATTGAGTCTTGTTTTTCCAATCCTCTTTATCCGGGCGTCGGCACTTGGGGCGAAATTCTTCCTCAATCCACTGCTTCCAGTCTTTGAATCCCCCGTCGTTCGCACATACTCTTGCCAAAGCATGAGCCGTAGCAGGAAACAGCGGGATCTCTGTTGGCTCGTGCTTAAGCGTCCACCCATGGAGGGCCAGCAAATCGGTCAGCTTTAATTCCAACGCTCGCCCGATATAGATCCTTTTCCTTTGTTCGTTACCACCGGCAGCGGGATCAAATACCATCTGCAAGGTGCGGGCATCCAGGTAACTGAACACCGGCGTGATGCCTTTTTCTTTGGTCCACTGCTCCACTGCGCGATAGGCATGCACCGCTATGGCCTTTGTACCCCCTGTATAGTTGAGACCTACCCGTTGAGCCTTGATGGCTTTGAGGCGTTCCTGTGCTCCAGCCACAATGGAAGTCGGGTCGGATTCTCCGACTTCCTTTAACTCCACAGACTGGGTAACTCCTTGTTCCTTCAACCACTTGCATAGCCTTTGCGCGACTTTGGCTGTGCCCGCAGCACCTCCTGAGTGGATAAGGGTAATCGTTCCGCCTGGCGCGGTAAGCAGCTTACCTGCCACCGCGTTGGGCAGGGGGTTACCCCCGACCAGAAGGAACAAATGCCCGGTCTTTGCAGATTGTAAGGCCTGGGAATTCATTCCCTTTCCTCCTCCTCGGTTTCTTCTTCGACTACCTCTTCCTCGGTTACCATTCCTTCGAGATAGCCGGTAAAATAGCCGTTATCGGGAAGATCCCGGAAATACCAGATAACAGGTTTGTAAGCCCCATCACCTGCCACCTGCATAAGTACCTTATAATCAGTGCGCCAACAGGTGAAGACCTTTGGCACATCTACCAAACCATACTCAGGGTCATATTTGAAATTGCTTTGAGCGAATCCTTCCGTTATTGTAACGATAACCTGCTTTCCATAAACCGGTCCCCCGGAGAGTTTCTTCCTGAATTCCCGATTGGTATCGTGGGAGTAAACTACTTCCTGTATCAGCGCGGCCGGTTCCGGTTGCTCATCCTTGGAACAAACACATAAACTAAAGGGAACCGAAACATAACGCTTTTCCCCATCAAACGGAATCTCAAAGGTCAGCGTAGGCTCCCAACTCCGTGTCACGACAAACCCGCGATCGTGGATGGGCTTGTTTTCAAGACGGGCTTCGTAGACATACTCGGCCAGCAGCTCGAAGAGGGTCTCTACGCGATAGTCTATGGCCGGACGCCTGGCTATCTTTTCCCTTAAAGTTTTAAGATCGAGCAGGTTTCCACTTACCTGCTTCAAATACTCTATATAACAGGCTTCTTCTTCGATACTCAGGGAACGCACGTAGGGTTTTATCCAACCCCTGTCAGAATACAGCTCCTTCGGCAGTACCACGACAACCTCAGCATCCTCAAAGTCAGCCCTTCGATTGCAACGACCCACCCGTTGAATAAGCTGCTCGGGGTTGCAAATCTCGGTTACCAAGGCCTGGGCATTCAGATCACAACCCACTTCGATGGCACTGGTGGTTACAAGGAGGTATCGGCCGTCTTTGTTCCCATCCAGCTTCTTGAGCTTCTCATAAACCCGGGCCCGCTCGATACCATCCATCCTTCCATGATAAAGCAGAAGGTTCTTACGGGCCATGAGGTCCGGTAGTTTTTCTTGGACCACTAACCCCTTTAGTTTCTCATAGACGTTGAAAACTCCGTCCCGAAGGGCTCGCCGCCGACTGTCTTGAATCTCGGCCTGAAAACCGACGCTCTCGGCCACAACGATGATTCTATGAATTCCCTGCCTCCACAGCCTTTCGGTTTGTTCGACCAGGGCGTCTGATAGATCATTGTGTTTGGATTCCACCACGGTGAGTTTGCGTTTCGGAGGTTCTGAAACCTCCAGATAATCGAGCTCTTTAAGGAAGTCTATCTCCTTCTTGTAGGCCTCTGGCAGGGTTGCAGTCATTACCACCACACCCTGCCCTGACTCATAAAGCGCTCGAACCAGCCGGCGGAAATTAATAAAGGATACTCCGTCATACGTATGGGCTTCATCGAAACAGATGAGGGTACGGGCTCCATCCTGAATACGAAGCGGATAAATGAAGGATTTATGGACGTCCCCAAAACCGAAGTACCGATAAAGAAACTTATCCAGGGTCGTTAAAATGACCTCAGCCTTGTAAAGATGGCGCTTTTCATAAGGTAGTACCTGGCTACCATACCTGAACTCAACGGCTTCACCATTCCGGAACACATACCTACGGGATGTCTCACCGGTGTCTACGATCAAAGCTATGGGACGATCTTTGTTTTGGGATAAGGTTGAAAATTTCATAAGGTACTTCTGGATCCTCTGCTCATGATCCTCAATCAAACTCCGTGTGGGAAGGGGGAGGATCAATCGCTTACCCAAAGCCAGGGATGGAATCAGCACGGCCTCGGTCTTCCCAGATCCGGTCGGGGCTCTCAAAAGTAAAGCATCTTCGCCCGTAGCCAGATGGTTGAAAAGAACCTGTTGCATTTCGTAGGGGGTAAAACCACAGATTTCCAGGTAAAAGGTTTCACAATCATAGCGACCAGGCTGAGATGATATTTCAGGAATAAGAGGCTTTATGCGAATCATTGTTTGTTTAACCGGACGATTTATTTCTTTAAAGAAATTTACGATGAACTCTCCAAGGGCTTGAGCGATCCGTTCAGGTTCTTCTAACTTCAGGTTTAGTAGCTCTGCTTTTTGTTCCTCGGATAAAACCAGTTCGTAGTACTCCAGGGTAAGGTCAATCTCTTCCTGGATAAAAGGGTAGGGGTCAAGATGGTAGGTTAAAGGGTCCCCCGGGATAACTGTGAATTCCATGAACGTTCGACCTTCTGTAACACCCTCCAGCGTGCGGACGGCGATTTCCGCTTCGATCTGATCGCACATTTCCAGGATGTAAAGATCCCGGGCGAATCGACTGGTAGGATAACCATTCTGCCGCAACCGAACTATGGCTTCATTAATATCTTGAACCGTATAGGTGTGATGGCCCTGTGCGAGCTCCTGAACGTAAAGGTCTTCGTGCTCGGCAAGGAACCGATGCCCCCGAAAGGAGTATTCATACCCTTCAAAGATTTCCGTTTCCCGGCCGTTTTTCCTTTGTTTACGTGTCCTGGCCTGTAGGGTAAACCGTTGGGGTTTTCCTACATCATGGAGCCTGGCCGCGGCCACGACCTTTTGTTCGGTGTCGGGGTGAAGTACAAGATCGGTGTCGGAGGCCTCGCGTTGCCAGAGTTGAACCAGTTTAGCCACATTGTCGGTGTGATTCTCCAGTCGTTGTAACAGGATCTTCGAGGGCAGGCGAGGGTCTCCCTCTTTCTCATAATGAAAGAAGACTCTGGCTATATCAATTACGTTATTCATAAACTATTTCTCCTCGAAGGGTTTCAATCAACGAGACTGGGATGAAAATCTCCTCGTAGTGCAGGTAATCCAGCATCACGCCGGTTTGACCATCGACCCTGGCGGCAGGGAAGGGTTTATATTTCACAACAGGACTGGGATGTTCGTCAAAGGCACTGGTTGAGTATATTTTCGGGAGTGATGTGGATTTCCCACGTCTTTGCTTTTTTTGCGACTCAGTCCGATCTTCTTCCGTTTCGAGCCAGACGAAACTGTAAAGGGTGAATATATCCGCCGGGACCCTGGGATTTTTCTCAAATAAGTCATCAGCTGGAATAAGGGTTGAAGGCACGGCTTTCAGTTCGGTGCGTTGAAGTGGAAGCGGACCAGAGACCCTTTCAACAAAAGCATATCCCTCTTTTCCCATCTTCGAACCATAACCGACTATTCCAGTCATCCGGGCAAGTTCTTTTTCGTTTTCGGAAACCACATAACCTGTGAGTTCGTCTGTCAGCAAGTACTCCCAGGTATGTAATTGGATGTTCTCACGTCCACTTGCTTTACCCCGATACATATCAGAAAAAGCTCTATGACCCAAATCACGGGGACCCTTTCGGTAGGTACGGTGAGCAGGTCGGGAGCAGGCCCCGACAGGATAGGCACCCAGGGGTATCAATTCACGGGGTAACACATAGAACGGGGTATCTTGATCGTTGGGTCCCGTGTTTGGGAAGTCAAATCCTGCGTGCATCATGGCCAGACGACGCAAAAATCCGGAAAGCGTGGTCGGCGGCACAAAGGAATAGGTCGTGATATCGAGGATCGAGCCTGGCAAAACCCGAAAGGTCAATCCGGCTGTTGGTCTGATAGTAAATATCATCAAATACATTTCTGTTATGGCTATGTTAATTATATTTATTATTTCAACCCCCCTGGTCCTGGGTACAGGACCACGATTTGGCTCGGCGGATAGCAGGGGCGACTGGCCAGTCGCCCATACTTCGTCGTTAATCGTTAGCCTTTAACACGCGATTGACGAACGTATCGGCCCATTTCTGGAGTTTCTGATGCGCCGACCATCCTATCCATCGCTCGAAGTTGCCGTTATTTACGGTTATATGCTCCCCATTTCCTGTACCCCCATTAACCCTTCTGGCTTTATCTTGAAAGATCTGTAAAGCCCGTTCTACCGAGGTTTCGCCAGGAGAGATAACCGGACGCGCCCCATGGGGTACCAGATACTTATCTACAACAAGGAGTGGTGCATTATCCACCTCATAGAGAGAGGCCCCTTTTGGGTTACCGGAGCCAATTCGTGCTAGGCTGTCGAGGAACGCATAGGCAACGGCTTGAAACTCGTCCTCGGTTACACTGAGACAGTGGTTATAGACCGGGTATAACAAACCGGGTTCGTTATACTGGCGCTTGAAAGGCGTTGGCGAATTGGTGTTGGGGTCATTTAGAATGGCTGAAGGATGCATGGCTCGCTGCTTTTCCTCAGGAAGAAGTGGCTGGATGGCCACACCACCACCATGGGTGAGTCTACCGATAAGGGTTTGTTTGCCGGTTATTAAGCCGCCATAGACGGCACAAACAGGGCATTCGGGTTTCGTGCAGGTTTTGGGAATATGACAATCTAACTTCTCTCCCAGCATCTTCCCGTTTGAACAGGGGGCCCAAAGCAGGCAGCGCCGTTCGATTCCCCGCCGTTTGGTGGGGGATAGATAACATTTTTCAATTCCCTCACCGTTTGGGAGTACGAGTCTCACGGTTTCGACCATGTTCACGTTGATCATGACTTCATGGCCGAAGTAAAGCTCCTGGGAACCTTCCAGGATTGCATAGATATCAAAATGGTAACGCTGGCCGTTGGCCTGTGGAAGTCCGGACATTTTTGCCTCCTTTTATGCGATTCCTTCCTTTTTCACGCCAAGACCGGGAAATCGGCTGTAAAGAGCCAGCTTCAACCTATACGTGAAAGCCCGCCAATCTGCATCGGCTTTGTAATCTTCCTCGGCGAACTTCTTATACGCGGCCTCGACGTCATTGGTGGTTATTTCAAGGAACCGAGAGTCGTTTTCGCTCTTCTCCCGTTCGTTCACAGGAATGCCTAACTTCTCCATCAAAGATCTGGTTTGTTCATAGGTAAACCAGTTGGTTGGGTTGCGATAAAGCCGGGCCGTGCTGTAAGTCGTATGATCGGCGAAACGATAAAGGAAGTTAAACACCTCCTCAACCTCCTCTATCAGCTTGGAGGCCTCTCGATCAGGATCAAGACCGGGATCGCTTTCCTTCTTCCTACAGACTTCCCGCTTGGTCTGATCCACGAACGGATACAGCAATCCGGCCATAGCGACGACGTCGGTTATGACTTTGGCTCGATTTTCTCCTATCATGTGGATCCATACCTCCAACGATTTTTCAATCTCCATGCGCACCTTTTCCTGGCGACGCCTTTGATCGATGTTCGGCTGACTGACCAGCTCGTAAATAGCAAGGATGGGTTCATCAGCCAGCACGTAACGAGTGGCGGAAGCCAGTGAGCGATTGACCTCACTCCCCTCGGTCAGGTTAAGCTGAAGCGCCCTTATCAGGACGCTCAAAAAAGCTAATCGATGGGATTCCAGTTGAAGGTCTGATAGCCCCATGGCCATAGAGGCCTTATACTCCATGAAAACCTGATGATCGAAAAGTTCGGCCAGCCTAAGATGGGTGTAAATTTTGGTACCTACCACGTCGGCAAAATATCGCCACTTCCCACCGACTTTAACCCGTTCACTACTTGTGAGCATCAGGTAGTTACCGGCTGCCAGATCCAGTTGCGAGAGGGTAAGCCCTCGCAGGAACGATTCCAGCCTGCCAAGTACGGCCGCCGAACGTCCCTGTACTAAACCATCTTGAGCTACAGGCTCAAGCCGGATGATAACACTTTGCTTGCTCGGTTTGAGGGGAGAGGCCAGGGCTATAGCCACACAGTTATGACAAACCGCCGGACGTTTTTCGCCTCCACTCGATTGGAGCCTCTGGGATGGAGACTCAAAAATAAGCCGGTTTATCTCTGCTTCGTCCTCAGCCCTTAACAGGCGGCCGCATACGTAGCAAAACCTGCTTCTATCGGTATTGTCCCCTGGGGGGCGAGGGTCCAGGGTTTCCGGGGCTTCCAACAGCAACGGTTTCACTCGAAAAGGCCTGGCCCTTACGGCCCCTATAAGGGCATCCTCTCTGTCTTGCTGATTGAGTTCAGACCAGCTTACAAGGCGAATAATTTCAATGATTGCATCGGCCATTCGGTTCTTACGCCAGCCAATCTGCTGGGCAGCCTTCCTGGTGAAGAGTTCGGAGAGTTTTTTTACCCGTTCGAATAACGCCGGATGGGCATCTTGATAACGCTTCAGAAATTTAAACGGGTGGCCATCGGCCTCCTGGAATAGGGTTTTGCAGTGCTCCACCTGGGCCAGGGATAGGTCTAACCCGTAACTCTTCCCTTGAATTTTATTTTCAAGACCATTTCGGCGTTTCGGATTAGATTCACGTTTTAACTGTTCCCTCAACTGAGAAATTTCGTGGTAAATTTTGGTCTGGTTTTCCAAATAGGCTTCTATCTTGCCTCTGATTTCTTCATTCCACTCCTTTAACTTTTCTGGGCTCTTTTGAAGTTCATCGTGTTTTTGTTCTAATCCACGCAAAAGCCAGGCCAGAATGACCAATCGGCTACCAGGGCTAACCACTGGAAAATTCGGAACCTGGAATCCCCCGGTTTCTCTCTCTGATAAGTGAATTGTGTTCAGCATGGCCACAAACGTGCGTATTAATTCCTCGATAGAGAAGGCAAACTGGACGAATTCGTTCCAGGCTTCTTCAGGATCAAACTTACTCCCTTCAGGGATAAAAAAAATCACATGCCGATCGCTTTCCGCCAGGACCACAGCCCGGCGGGATGGATGGCGAGCCAGCCAGCTCAGGTAACGGGCGATTAAACTATCCACAGCCACACGTGCCTGAGCTTCACGGGGTAATGTGGTTTTATACCGGGTAACCTCTCTGCCTGGAACAGAAGGAACTTCATCTTCTCCTTTATCAGTCTGGATAGGGGAGGAAAGGGAACCTGGTTGTCTTCTCCGTAAAAGCCGTTCCAGTTGAGGGACGTCTAAACTTTTGAGCGAGGCCTTGAGTAAATCGGATTCCACGTTACCACTTTGGTAAATTCGGCAGAGATCATCTACATGGGTTTTGGCGGGTTCCTGGCCCATTTGGATTTGCTGGGCCACATACGAAGCTAATCGAATGATTTTCGTTTCCTGTTTTCCTGAGATCATTTAAGTAGAGCCTTTAGCCGTGGTAGGGGCGCACGGCGGTGCGCCCTTACTTTAATTCAACCGGGACGGCTAACCTAAGGTCATGGCTTATAGCTCGTTGGGCTTGCGGCGATGGACCGTAGACCACAAAGTGGGAGGCACAGCGACGCTATGCCCTTACTTAGGAATTTGGAATTAAGGAAATAATACCTACGTATGAGCGACCGGCTGGTCACCCCTACCATCAACCGAGACGGTTAACCTATCTGACCCCTAATTCTTATTTCATCTTTCATCGTCCAGGGTCCATCGTCTATCGCCTATTACCCATCGTTCGCATACACCCTTCTCATCCTTTCAATGCTCGCCTTGACCATCTCCCGTAATTCCTCCGGTTCCAGCACTTCCGCATCGGCTTCGTACCTCAAAATATCCCATAAAACCTCCTTCAGATTCTTGACCGTTTTACGGACATACGCCGACCCGTCGGGTTGCATTTCGATCCGCTCAGCCGGTTCACGTTCTTTGACTAATTGGACAATAGAGGGAGCAAATCGGATTAATACCTGATACTCCCGGTCACCGCTCCAAAACCCATGGGCCATCTCTCTGCGGATGGAAAAGTCTTTGGGATAGGTAAAGCGAAGGCCTCGAAACTCCAACTCCTGAATCCGACAAATCTTAAACCGACGAAGGGTTTGATAGGCTCCGTACGAATACCCTACCATGTAAGAACTGGCCCTGTCTTTGATATAAATCCCGTAGGGATCCACGTCGTGGATCTCCTCCTGACGCGTGGACAAAGCCTGGTACTTTATTCGAATAGAACGGCATTCAGATACCGCCCGGTATAAGTTGAAAATAATCTCCGCATCCCCAACCCCGGCTCCGGGAGCTATACAGATGCGATCGGTCAGGTTGCGCAGGTAGGTGCGCGTTTCCTCTGGAAATACCGATAACAGCGTATTGACCGCTTCGCCGGCGTGACCTTCCAGGGGAGACAGGACCATCAGTTGGGAACCTATGAACAGGGCCAGTATTTGTTCTTCACTAAGTGGAAGGGGTGGAATCTGAAGCTCTGCAAGGGACAGCGTATAGCCCCCTTTTTCATACTTGATCGGAAATCCCACTTCCCGAAGTAAGGCCAGATCTTCAGAAATCATGCGGGTTGAACAGTGATATCTCTTTGCCAGAACGTTCCGGTTTACGGCTTTTCTTGACCAGATCGTGGTGAGAATACCTACACACCGCTGGATCCGGCTTTTAAGTTTTTCATGGGACATAATAATTATTATACTTTAACCGATGAACTCGTCAATTAAAAACTTGAAGGGGTATGAAGTAATGAGTTCATACTTTGAACCAAAGAGCATTTCAAATTCCCATAACTAGCCGTTAAAAGAGGAGGCGCTACAAGCAACGGATACCGCTCGATGACAAGGAAAACCCATGGTAAAGTAAGACAGATCAATGGGGAGAGTATGGTAAGGAAAATCCCCATGCCGGTAGCAGAGGTAATTGCAGGTTCAAAGTATGAAGTTGAAAGGCTTTTCAGAGGCAATGGGATTTACCCTCATCCTTATGGAAATTGAATGTGAGGCAGAAAAACTTGCAGATCCAAAGCCAGGCAGGAATTCCCATCGTTATGAGGACAAGAAGGCTTCTGTTTTAAGACCAAGGGTAAGAAGGCTTTTAGATGTAGATAATGTATAGCCCTCATGGGGAGGAGGGTACTCTGGAATGGCTTAGGTTTCCACTCTCTCCTTTCCTGTGAGGGAAGGGGAGTCAGAAGCGTTAGGTACAAAAAAGATACTCTTGAAAGCTTGAGGGAGGATGGGTAGGGCTGCCTACACAAGGGCCATGTAGGGCCCCTCACCTATTTTTAACGGTAAGTGAACGACAAAGGGAGAGTAGCCAATGAATAACTATTCACTATGTACTGCTCATCATTCGTCAACACTGAAAGTGTTATAAAGCTGATAATTAAGCTATTACTTATGTTTTTATAGCATTCAGGATAAAAAGGAACAAAATTTAAAATAAAACGTCTAAGAGAGTGTGGAAATTTAGTTCCCAGCCCAACATTTAAGAGTCCATTCCATACCCTGGTTTCAAGGCCTACGGGGAACCAGAAGCTAGGAGATGATCAGGGCTTGAGCTGCCGGCTATCGTTCTTGCACTTTAGTAAGGGACGTAGCTTGCTATGCCCCTACAGGGAGGGCCTATGAGAAAGCCTGTGGCTATCCGGACAATTTATTATAATCTGAAGAACCGGAATAGTACGTTTCTACTTTTCCTCCTGGCTATTCTAACCGGGATAGGGATGCGATTTTACGGATTAAGCTGGGGATTACCTTATCATTTTCATAGTGATGAACATATCTTAGCCTACTTCACAGAAAAACTCAGAACTGCCGAATCTATCCAACAACTCACCCATCAAGAGATTCGGTTTTTTCTTTATCCTCCTTTTCTTATGTACCTGCTCATCAGCCTGATCACGTTGGCCTCTTTTTTTCATTCTTTTTCCCTTACAGATCCTCGTAGTTTAACCCTCTATTATCTCCTGGGACGAGGTATAGCAGCCAGTTTTGGTTCGATCACTTTGATTGCAGTTTATTTATTGGGAAAACAGTTATATACCCAATCCGTTGGAATATTAGCCGCCGTGTTTCTGGCTTTTTCCGTCTTACACGTCCGAGATTCTCATTTTTACTTCCCCGATGTACCTTTCACCTTCTTCTTAGTCTTAACCGTTTTCTTTGCAGCCCGGTTTATTGAAAAGCATAGGCTTAAATATTATGTATTGGCTGGAATCTTTACCGGAGTGGGGATGGCTACCAAGCAGACGGCCCTTATGGTACTTCCAGTGATCCTGACAGCTTATCTCATCGAGAGATTCCAACATCTACGCTCGTGGGCCGCTTATAAAAAAGTCCTTTTCTCTATTTCATTTTGGGGGTTCGTGTTATTCCCCATTTTCCTGGCGGGGATTACCTTTCTCTTACTAAATCCCTTTGTGCTTATTAATTTTGAGAAATTTCAGGAAATGTCCCATAAAACAGCCCAGTTTGTTAAGGGGACCAATCAACCTCAGTGGACTTTTCAGTTTACCGACACGACCTTTCTGTATTGGTTCACCAACCTCCTTTATTTTGGTATGGGCCCTTTATTAGAAGCTGTTTGCATGGCTGGAATGATCTGGGCCTTTGTGAAGCGAAAAATCCCAGACCTGTTGCTCTTGTCTTTTCTCCTTCCTTACTTTTATTTCATCGGCGGTGGTTACATGAAATTTATCCGATATGCCATTCCTTTACTTCCCTTCTTGTGTCTGCTCGGTGCACGCTTCCTGCTTGACCTCCTCAAAATAACCAGACACCACATTGAGCGTGTGGCCGTAAAGGTTGTTATAACCTTGGTCATTATTACTTCTTTGCTGTATTCCCTGGCTTATCTGAATATTTACCGCCAGGAAGATGTCAGAATTCAGGCCTCTCGCTGGATTCATCAGCATATTCCTCCTGGGTCTACGGTGCTCATTGACACATCTTCCTCCACCCCCCTGCTAGGTTCAATGTTCTTTTACCCGGAATTCTATACTTCCTATATCGTGGATGAAGCCCACCTTCACTTTGTGAAAAAGGACTACTTTACCATTAAGGTTATCAATCTCATTACGGACTCACGACAGGCTCTACATTCTCCCGGCTGGTGGCAACATTACTTACAGGAGCGTCTGGAGAAGGTTGATTTTATCATCTTCAGTGATGAGTGTTATGAGCAATATTCCCATCGGCAGAGCTCTTACCCTACGCTCAATCAGTTTTATCAAGACCTCTTTTCAGGTCGACTGGGATATCGACTCCTTAAAACCTTTAAAACCTATCCTTCCCTGTTCGGTTATACCTTAAAGGATGATCGAGCCGAATTAACCTTTCGCTTATTTGATCATCCTAAGATTATGATCTTTAAACGGGCAGAGTTAAGTGAGATGACGCAGGGGTTATTAAACCGATTTGATCCAGAGACTTCTTTCCAGGCTCTGGAGGTTCAGAAGATTCTATGAATTTCTTACTTCTCCTTAAAAGGAGCTTCTAAGGGTGGGTTTTTTGGACCTGACCCTTCCGATTCCCTTCTCCAGAAGGGAAGGGGAGAGTAGGGACTCAGGCTATCCCTGAGTTTCCCCTTCCCGTATCTGGAAGGAGGTTAAAGGGTCAGGTTAAAAAGTCTACTCTTGAAAGCTTAAAAGGAGGAGTCGTTGAGAAAGACTAGACAGGTCTGTCCACCATTTCCGGGAAGAGGGTTCCGGTATAGGGGTGACTGGCCACTACAGCCTCATTCAATTCAACTCCCAGACCCGGTTTGTCGGGGGGGATAATATAACCATCCTCCCATTTAATGGGTTCCTTGAGGAGCTCGGCATAGAAACCGCCAAAGGTCTCGATACTTTCCTGGATTAAGAAATTGGGACTGCAGGTAGCCAGTTGGATATTGGCGGCTGCTTCTATGGGCCCACAGTAAAGATGCGGGGCTATCTGAGCATAGTGAGCCTCGGCCATACCGGCAATCTTCTTGGCTTCTAAGATCCCTCCAACCCGTGCAAGGGCGGGCTGAAGGATGGCTGCTGCCTGCTTCTCAAGCAGTTCGGCAAATTCATACTTAGTGACCAGACGTTCACCGCAAGCAACCGGAATACGGGTAAATTGAGCAACACGGCCCATCTCCTTCTTATTCTCCGGTGGTACTGGCTCCTCAAACCATAGGGGGTCATAGGGTTCCAACCGCCTGGCCAGACGGATGGCACTTGATGTGGTCATCTGACCATGGGTCCCGATCAGTAAATCACACTTGCTGCCCACCGCCTCCCGTATGTTCTTAGTAACCAGTTCGGCATTATCCAGGGCTTCTAAGGAAAGCTGTCTGGGATCAAAGGCAGACATGGGCATAACCGGATCGAATTTCAAAGCCGTAAAGCCTTGCTTAACATATTGAGCCGCCCTCTTTGGAGCAAGCTCAGGGTCACCGAAAATATCGGCTATCGCCAGAGCATCTGAGGTTTCACTCTTCGAGGCCGTATCATCCGGAGCTGGATAAAGATAGGTGTAAGAACGAAGCTTTTCATGGACCCGGCCGCCCAGGAGATTATAAATAGGCTGATTCAGCGCCTTACCGATAATATCCCAGCAGGCAATCTCAATACCACTCAGTATCCCTACCAGGGTCAAATCCGGATGTTGGGCGTACCCACTGGAGTAAATAATCCGCCATAGCCGTTCTATCTTGAACGGATCCCAACCTATCACATACCGCTCGACTACATCTTCAATAAGCTGAGTGACCTTGTCAGGACGAAACGGTACCCCATAAACTTCCCCGAAACCTTCGATCTGGTCGTTCGTAGTCAGTTTCAAGAAAATAAAATAAGGCCCTCCATGATAGGGGGGTGGATTCGCCACCACATAGGTCTTAAGATCGGTTATTTTCATAATAAACACTCCTTAATTATTTCCTCCGCACGATTAACCAATATGAGCAGTTTTTTGTTTCACTTTAATTTGATAAATATATATTATAGAGAAGAATGGTAGCAAGATCGTTTTAATCGACAGGATTCTGCTCAAATAAGTTTATTCAGTTTCTTTTTTAAGAAATATCCCATGCGTGTGCTTGTTGTAGATGATAATGTCGACTCGGCTGTAACATTGGGTGAATTATTAGAGTTCTGGGGATATGAGGTAATAGTCGTTTATGACGGGTATGCAGCCCTGGAAGCTGCTTTAATTCATCAACCGAAGGTGGCCTTTATTGATATCGGCTTGCCAGGCATAGACGGCTATGAACTGGCTCGAAGGCTTCGACAAGAACCCGCACTGCAAGGAATGTTGTTGATAGCGGCCACGGGGTATGGAGAAGAGGAAGACAGACGTAAATCTAAAGAAGCCGGATTTAATTATCACTTTACCAAGCCTTTAAATTTATCTGTGATCCAGCAACTCTTACCAGGGATTTGAAATCGTTCTTTTCAATTATACGGTTATATTTAAACTTTTCCTTCCCCATCCCGTCCTTATATAAGATAACCGGCTACTTGATAATAATAATCGTGGAGAAGTCTCGATTTAGTTAGAAAGATGAACAGATATTCGCTTCTACCTTAAAGAAAATTTTTGTACCGTTATACCGAGACCGTATCCTTACAACGGAATGGCATGACTATCCTGTTGAATAATTCCCTGGAATGTAAAAAAATACAACTCGTGTAAAGGAATACAAACGTGTTCTGGATAGCATCCCATTAATGGGACGATTTATGCTTGTGCTTATAGCCGATGGTTATGTAGATGCCGCAACAACATTGGGTGAATTGTTGGAATTCTGGAGATACGAAGTCATAGTGGTTCATGATGGACCTTCAGCTCTGGAAGCTGCATTTACCTACCGACCCCAAATAGCTTTGATAGATGTTAACCTGCCAGAAATAAGTGGCTATGAAGTAGCCTGTCGATTGCGACAAGAATCTTTAGTATCAAGGATTCTGTTGATAGCCCTGATAACCTATGGAAGTGCAGACGACCAACGTAAATTAAAAGAAGCAGGGTTTGATTATTATTTTCTTAAGCCTGTAGATCCCTTTGAAATAAGACAGATCTTGTGGCATGTTTAGATCTAAATTCGATTTTTTAGCTGAATCCAGCTAATCGTTTGCCCCTTATGTAGTACGCTGTTTACTTAATTTTGGCCTTATAGGGCTGCTTTCACTCCCCAACTCCCCTCTCCCCTCACCCCCAGTTCCCCCTCTCCTGTGTAGGGGCGGGAGGCC